>JARDZU010000056.1 GCA_029240695.1 Acidimicrobiia bacterium
CATCCTCCAAATCGCTCCGCACCTGACCACCTGGGCCGCAATCGGACTGGTCGTCCTGATGATCGGTGCCGCCGTCACCCACACCCGGCGCAAAGAACCGCTGATGATCGTCCCCACTCTGATCCTGGCGACTCTCGCCGCGGTAGCCGCGTTGTGACGGTTCGACCCTTACTCGCTCTGACAGACCACTGCATATCGACGCCGAACTGACCAGATGGCTGACAGCAGCCGGCAACGAAGCCTGACTTCCACTCCGCAGTACCCACCACAGATGAAGGAGCAGATTGTGTTCAACCTAGATCCCCAGTACATCAAAGTCGTTGCCGCCGACCGGGAACGCGAGGCGCAAAACATGAGACTGGTTCGACAAACAAAGCGGGCCCGGTCCGAGAAGGGAAAGACCCAAGGCGGACGCCGCCGGCGCATCAGCCTCCGTGATCCACTGAAGGCGTACGCATCCTTGGCTGGCGGTTCAAAATAGGGAGCGGTCGAGTCGGATTCTGAGCATTCACTGGCCCGGGTCTTCGCTACCGCGGCCACACAGAAGGAGCTGTTCCCCCTGATTAGACGGTTTTGATCGCGTGTTCGCAACGCGGGACGGGGTTCAAATCCCGTCGGCTTCACAAACGCCCATGGCATGATTGCCGTCTAACCGACGACTACGGGGAGGTCTAGCTCGTCTCCTCGTGCAAGGCAGCGACATAGAACGCGTGAGCGCTGAGGAGGTGACGAACCTCGTCGACGAGGCGATCGAAGTGAGCATTTCGGTACCCCGAGTCGGTGACGGCAAGACCTGTGAAGTAGAGCCCGACGACACTCCCTAGAAGGGTGGAGGTGGTCACCAGCTCTTGGGACAGCACCCGCGTTTCGCCCAAGAAGTCGAAGGTGGCGAGTCGGGTGACGTCCTCGCCGATCCAGTCTTGCTGGAGACTGGCAGGCAGAGCCACGACACCGAAGACGACCAAGAACCCCGCAATGACCAAGGCAACGAAGGCGGACTGAATCAGCTGGCCGAGGAGGACGAGAACCGACAAATTAAGTCGCTGCAACGTTCGCAACTCCGGCACCTCTCGCAAGTCAACAGTCTCGATGAGTTCTGCAGCTGGCGTGGGTGTCGCTAGTGAGCGCAGTTGGTCGGCCGCTGTGCTGGAGAACGCTCGAAGCTCGGCGCGAAACGTGGTGAGCACCAGCGTCGCGGCGACCAGAGCGAGCAGGGCCACGACCACTATCAGCTCAGAAGTGGTGAGGAGATGGGCCGCTTCCCACAACTCTGACGCGAACAAGAGAAAGAGGACAAGAATAAGGAGTACCGGAAGGGTCCTGGCGAGGAGTCCGGTGATCCGGACGAGCTCTTGTCTGAGCCGCTTCAGACTCCACCATGCGATCTCACCAAGACCAAGCCCAACGATGAGGTAGATGACGCCCATGCCGAGCAGGGCATTGAGTCCATTACTGATACCTATGCTCGGAGAGCCTCCGATCAACCCCGATGGAACGGCGACTAACAGGCCCAGGCTGAAGGTTTCGAGAGCGTCGAGCCGACGGTCCACCCACCACATCACCTGGCCTCTGACCTTTCGTATCAAGGCCACCCCGATTGCCATGGTGGCAAGCACCAAGAGCCCTCCCAACAGGTTCATCCAGATAGATGCATCCGGTCTCGCCCCCCACCATAAGAACGACCCGACTACGAGCCAGATCACTACGAAGGGACGTCCCCGAGCATCCATACTCCGTTCGGTCGCGTAATCGGCGATCAATTGAGGGACACCCCGTCGGACGAACCAGGACTCGATGTCAGCGCGAACTTCTGACGGGAGAGCGGGATCACGTGCCGCTGTAGTCGGCGCCCCATCCATGATCGAGAGCGTACCGAGCGTCGGGAGCACCCGGCGTTCCGGCTGTGCCATAGTCCACTGTTGTGAATAACCGCACCTTTGCTGGCATCCTTGCCCTGTTGACGGTCGTCTTCGTTGTACTCAACTTCACCGTTGAAGGTGCAGGCACTGTCTTTTTGATCCTGGCGGTGGCCGCGGGCATAGGAGCCGGGTACTACTTCGGTCGGTCCTAACCAGGCCGCGTGCACGTAGGCAGAACTCGAAATTGGACGACCGGATCGTCCACCACTCTCGCGGTCGGTGAACAACTCATAAGGTCCTGGTGCCCCGTGTATAGGTCAGCTCCTACTAGCCAGCTGTGACTACCCGAAGGCAAAAGCTGCCTCTGGGTTGGAGCTCCCGGTCGCCCCCGATTGGTCCAGCTAGAAGCCTGTTTGGCACACAAGTCGCTGGCGTTAGCTTCTGTAGGAGAGCAGTTCGCCTGGCTGGCACCCAAGGAACTCGCATAGGGCCGAGAGAGTGGAGAAGCGGATCGCCCGGGCCCGTCCGTTCTTCAGAATGGAGAGGTTGACGATGGTGATGTCAACCGCATCTGCCAGCTCGGTAAGTGTCATCCCTCGACTCGCAAGCAACTCATCCAAATGCACCACAATGTTGTAATCGGCTTCGGAAGGAGCCATCTCGGTTAGACCGTGGCTTCGACGTCTTCGCGCAGCCCAATGCCATATCGGAAGACTTCTGCGAGGACCAACATGCAGAGTCCGCCGAGGATTGCGCCCAAAGAAATGATTGGGAAGCCGATGACCAAGCCATCAGCCAGCTCAGGGCTGTGCTCGTTTGAGAAGTACCAGTTGGTGAAGAAACCCCCGATGATCACGGCGAGTGGGTAGCCGATCAATAGGAGGACGCCTATCCAACGTAAGCGCCGCACGTTTGTTTGGTGGAACGGGTTGCCCTGTCTGATGGAGGCGGCGACCCTTTGAATCAACCAGAGGACACCGACAACTAGAAGGAAGTCGGCGGCCCTCGACCCGACCAACAGCAGATACTGCGAAAGAGGAGGATCGACCGTCGTCACGCTGACCGGGAGTACACCAGCCGCCTCCCACCCGTCAGGAAGAGACACAGGTGGTTCCACCGACACTGTGGTCTCCATCGTAACTTGAAGGTCCCCGTTCGCCGCCTGCACACCGCTGAGGACAAGCCACACCACAGCTGGCAAGATCACTAGCCCTAAGGCAATGCTCGCGACGAGCCATGCACTCCAGGCGCCACGAAAGCCGATGGTTGTTCCCATTCGCAACTCCTCGTCGAGGACCTATCGAATAACGATAATAACGACTATCGATAACAAGTCAAGACGCGACAACCCCCTTTGTGCGCTGTCACCACTATTCGCTCTAAGAATCCTTGACAACGGCCATTCCGAGAAGGCCAATGAATAGAAGGAAATCGGGCTGCGCGCCCTCGGCAGGATTCGAACCTGCGACACCCGGTTTAGGAAACCGGTGCTCTATCCCCTGAGCTACGAGGGCGTAGCGGGGGAAATGGTAGGAGTGTCGGCCATATCGTCATGCTCGTCTGCGAGCCTGGCGCGCTTGTACTCAGGCGTGGGTTCGTATCGCGAGTGCCCAGTCAAAGTGGTCACGACACGATTCTGAGTACCGAGCAACTCCACGTAGTGGCCGCCGATCGGATCGGTCTCCCTGTAGAGGTTGACCCATCTGTCCTGGTAGGCGGTCTTGATGCGACCGACCAGCCCGTTCTCGCCACCGATCCCGGCACCCGGGAACATGGCGGGATAGAGGTTTCCCAGCTGGGATCCGTAGGTGACGAATCGACCGGGCCTGTGCGCCCCGGACGTGTAGGTAAGGGCCACTGCAGCGATGAGCGATCCTTGTGAGTGTGCGCCGAGCACCGCCCGCGGCGGATGGTCGCGCAGCTCCTTCCACAGCTTGGTGACGGCCACAGGGCCATAGGCGGGGGGAGCCAGAGGGTGATACCACCGCGGCCAAAAGGAGCCGATATCCCAAAGAATGCCGACGCTTCGCCTCTTCTTCTGGCCCGCTTCACCAGTTCCGATTCCAGCGAGAATGCTCCTCAGCATGAATGCGCCCGGCACGATGATCGCGATGGCTACGGCGATGTCGACGAGATTGTCTTTCAAGGCGATCTGAACCTTGAAGAACTCGACCACGAAGAAATCCCTATAGGCGGCGAATACGATGAGTCCGGCGCCCAGCAGCACCAAGGGGGCCGCTTTCCATCCGTAGTGCTTCCAAACTCTCAAGGCGAGGAAGACGACAAGAAACACCCCCATTCCCACCGCGAGGTCGTATATCCAGCTACTCGGCTCGTCGATCACAAGCAGCGTCGGAGCCCAAATCTGTTCGGTCAAGGACGCCATGACGACCACGACCGCAGTACCCATGCCGTAAAAGGCTGCAGCCTTGAATAACTTCGGAGCCTGCAGGACCACGCGACGGACCAGGGCGAGAGTGCCTTTTTCCGCAGTGTGATCGACCTTGCGCCAGCTGAGATAGATCGCAACCACGGCCAGCCACCACAAGAAGAACAACATGGCGACGGCCACCCACGCCGCCCCATTGGACTCGAGGACCCCGTTGGTGGTGTTCGGAGGGTCGAGCCCGAGGACCGATTCGATGACGATGCCGACCGCCAGCCCCAGGACGGCGCCGAAGAAGGTGGCGAGCACGAGTCCGCCGACCACGATCAGCCCTGAGGTCATTGAGAGAAAGACGAACACGCCCATCACCAGTCCTGTGAGGAATGTGACGACGTGAGGCGAGGCGCCAATCCAGCCGTCCTGCCAGTCGGCCGTGGTGCTGGTGAAGATCAACGCCATCGACGCCAACAGGACGATGGTTCCGATCAAAGGCGCCAAGGCGGTGGCCATCAGCAAGATGCGGCTGGTGGGTGAGAACGAGGTCAGGATCGTCATCAGAGCCAGAATGGCGAGGAGGCCCCCCGCGGCGATGGTCGCCCAGACCGTATCGGTCCAGACGGCGACTTCTAGAGCGATGATCACGTACCCCACCGCCAGGTGCAGTCGGCGCAGGCGATGCAGTATCGAGTCCGGCCGCCACAACCTCGGATCGGTGATGACCCCATCGGCAGGGTCTTCGAAAGAGACTTCGGGGTGATCAAGAGGGATTGCGTCCTCAGGGGTTGCGGCAGCCATGGCTTCGACCTTTGGCCACGCGAGCAGCTCGGCCTGTTTGCTGGTGTCGAGCGGCTCGAAATGTGACTGGGTCGACGCCTTCAACACAAGGAGTAAGAACAGACCACTTATCAGGATGATCAGCGCGAGAAGCAGGCTCCGTCTCAAGCCAGGGCCGAATTCGATGGTCCACCCCATCACGTCGAAGGAGTCCTTGCCTTCGAACCAGAGGTAAGGGAGCAACACGATGGCCGTAAATGCCTCGGTGACGAAGAGGGCGGTGAGGCCGAGTCCGGCGGCCCGGACCATGCCGTGACCAAATCGGTTCTTGCGATCGTTGCTCATCCATCCAGCGGCATTGGCGAAAACGAAGGGCGACAACAGGATCCAGAACGCGGTGAGTCGGCTGCCGGCAGTCAATCCGCCCCAATGGAATGCCTGGGTGTCGAATTCCTCGTCAGCGGAAGGGACGCGATGGATGTCGGTGTAGCGGCGCTCATTCGACTCGACTGGATCGCGCAGAACCGGATCGGTGTAGAGCATGTCCCTCGGCTGAGTGCCCGAGACACCGTGAACACGCAACTCGCTCTTCATGGCCTGTCCCCTCTAGGTCCTCCGGAAGCTACGCAAGTAGGACGCGCCAATCCACGATCAGATACGACTTTTGTTCATGCCTACCCTTGAACCTATGGAAGAAGAGCGCATCGCCCTGTTCGTCGACTTCGAGAACCTGGCCATCGGCGTGCGGGAGGCGTTGGGGGGGATGGAGTTCGATTTCGAGCCGATCGGCAATGCCCTCGCCGAGCGGGGCCGGGTCGTCACCCGCAAGGCTTATGCCGACTGGGGAATGTTTTCCGATGCACGTCAGAAGCTGACGCGGAGCCACATCGAGCTGATCGAGATCCCACAGCGGATGGGGGCGAGCCGTAAGAACGCCGCAGACATCAAGATGGTGGTCGACGCCATCGAGGTCGCCTTCGAACGCGAATACATCACCACCTTCGTCATCTGCACCGGGGATTCCGACTTCACCCCGCTGGTCCACAAGTTGCGCGAGTTGAACAAGAAGGTGATAGGTGTCGGGGTCAAGGCATCGACTTCGGCGTTGCTTCCGCCCGCCTGTGATGAGTTCCTCTTCTATGAGAACCTGGATGGTGTCGAGCCCAGCCGGGTCAGCGCGCCGGTCGAGGAGGGCGAGCAGGTCGACGAAACCACGCCGGAGCTGGCGTCGCTGATAACGACCACCCTTTCGGGCCTTCTCAGGAGTGGTGGCGGGGAGGTCCTCGCTTCGTCCTTGAAGCGCGCCCTGCTCCGCAAGGACTCCACCTTCAGCGAAGCCGACTACGGGTTCCGTGCCTTCGGGGAACTGCTCAACCATCTGGAGTCTCAGGGCGTGATCGAGACCTCCGAGGGCCCGGGCCGTGGGGATCCAATTGTCCAGTTCCCGTCTGAGGGATCCGGCGAAGGCGCAGCCTTCGACCAATTGGTCGAGGTTGTGACCGATCTGTCGAAGAAGAGCTCTCCCGTCTACCTGTCCGGTCTCAAGAACCAGCTCCGCAAAAAGGATCCGACGTTCTCGGAGAAGAAGTTCGGTTACTCGGGATTCCTCCAGTTCTGCAAGGCAGCCGCGACCAAGGGCCAGATCGAGCTGACCTGGGACGAGGACACTGGCGACTACCGGGTCGCCGTTCCGTGAAGCGCACGGCCGACGTGGTGGTGGTGGGGGCCGGCATCATCGGGTCCTCCATCGCCTACCAGCTGGCCCGTCACGGAGTGGGCAGGGTGGTCGCCCTCGACAAGGGGAAAGGCCCGGCCGAAGGCTCGACCGGAGCCTCATCATCGATCTGCCGCTGTCGGTACACACACCCAGAGGTGGTCCGTCTCGCCTTCCACGGCCAGGAGGCGTATGGCAACTGGGCCGAGTTCACCGGCCTGGACCAGCCGAGGTCGGGGTTGCAGCGGGTCGGCGTGCTGTGGATGATGGGGGAGAGCCAGGACCGGGTCGGGTCGGACGCCGACAAGCTCATGGGTGAAGGGGTGAAAGCGGAGGCCATCGGCCCCGATGACGTGACCGAGTTGTTCCCGTCCCTCTCCACCTGCGGTGTGCCTTTCGACCTCACCGGGGAGATCGAGCACCAGTGTGCACCCGGCGAGGCCTTCCTCTACGAGAGTCTCGGGGGCTACGCAGAGCCGGTCGGGGCCAACCAGGACCTGATCGAGGCCACCCGTCGTCTGGGTGGCGCCGTCGAGTTCAACTCCAGGGTGGCCGAAGTCTTGAAGGAGAACGGTCGCGTCACCGGGGTCCGCCTCGAGGACGGCACCGAGATCTCAGCAGAACTGGTGGTCAACGCTGCAGGGCCGTGGTGCAACCAGCTCAATGCGATGGCCGGCGCAGAGTTGTGCTGGACACTCACGCCGACGCGGATCCAGACCGTCTACCGGTCCTGGCCCCAGGACCTTGGCCCGGTCCCGGTCGGGGCCGACGCCTCGACCGGCATCTACTTCAGGCCTGAAACGGGTGGGCAACAGGTCCTCGTCGGATCGGTGCTCCCCGAAGACGAGGAAGAGGTGATCGAAGATCCCGACGATTACAAGCGGGTTCCTGACGCCTCCTTCACCGAGATCAAGCTGGCTGCCTTCCATCACCGCGTCCCGGGGCTGGAAGCGAGGGGTGGTGTCTCCGGTGTGGCCGGTCTGTACACCATCAACCGGGAGGACGTCCATCCCGTGGTCGGCCCATCCGGTGTCGACGGGCTCTGGGTGGCGAACGGGTTCTCCGGCCATGGATTCAAGCTCGCACCATCGATCGGATCCCTCGTCGCCCAGGCCTACACCGGTGCCTCCATCGAGTTCGACACAGACGTCCCGATGAGCTTCCTCTCCGTCGATCGGGAGCCGATCGACGTGGCAGTGAAGAACGTCCTGGCCTGATGCGGTACCTGAATTCTGCCGAGACCCGGCAGGCGCTTCCTATGACTGATGCGATCCGGGCGATGGAGCACGCCTTCTCCGCCGAGGCAGAAACCCCGCTCCGGACCGTTGTCGGCAGTTCGCTGGTCATGCCGGGGAGGCTCGACGACATCATCGCGGTCAAGGTGGTTTCGACCGTGCCCGGGGATCCCGCCGGCCTGGTTGTCGTATTCGCACCCGATGGAACCCCTCTGGGCCTTGTCCACGGGCCGACTCTCACCGCCATCCGTACCGGCGCCGTGTGCGGGCTTGCCACGGCGCTGCTGGCGAGCAGCGGAGCGAGCACACTGGCCATGCTCGGGGCCGGTGCGATGGCCCTCGACCAGATCGAGGCGGTGCGGGCCGTCCGGCCGATCGATCGGGTCATGGTCTGGTCCCGGAATCCGGTCAATGCGAGATTGCTCGCCGAGATGGTTGGCGGCGAGCACGTCGACGATGTCGCTGACGCCGCCGCCCAGGCCGACGTGATCTCATGCGCCACCCCGGCGACATCCCCCATCTTGGCCGAGTCAAATGTTCGGGAAGGCGCCCACGTCAATGCCATCGGTGCCCACACGCCGGACATGGCCGAATTGGCACCCGACCTGCTCGTGCGGGCCTATGTGGTGGTCGACGACCTCTCCGCAGCCGCCGAAGAGGCAGGCGACCTCATTCAGGCCGGCAGGCTTCCCAACACCTCGTTACGGGAGCTGTTGGCCGGGACCAGCCCCGAGATAGGTGAGGACGTGACGGTGTTCAAGAGTGTCGGCGTGGCAGCCCAAGATGTGGCCGCTGCCCACCTCGCCCTCCTCAACGCAGAGCGGCTCGGAGTGGGCACGCTGCTTCTGGCCTAGCTAGTCGACGCTGCGGCTGAGCCGTCCGAGACGCTGGTCCCAGGTGTCGCCGACCTTCTCGGCCCATTTGACGACGTGGCCCAAGGGCTCTGGATCGAAGGTGTAGCGCACCTCTCGTCCGGAGGGGTGTCGTTCGACAAGCCCGGCGGCGTCCAGGGCGGCGAGATGCTTGGTCACCGCCTGACGGGAGACCGGCATGGCAGCGGACAGCTCGGTGGCAGTGGCCGGCCCTCCGTCGGCCAGACGGCTCAATACTTCGAGACGGGTCGGGTCGGCCAGGGCGGCGAAGACCTCGTGGGGGATCATCAGGCCGCTACGGACAGAGAAGCCCTCGGAAAAGGGGACCCGCCCCACTGGGGAGGAAGACCTGTGATCGTCCACGGGAGCAGTGTCTCGCGGACGGTGAGGGTGGTCCCCTCTTCGACCTGCTCCAGTTCGATCTCGACCTGGGTGGGTAGCCCGTCGTCGGTCCGCCAACTCCACTGGAGGCGACGACCAGGGACGACTTCCTCGACGGTGCCCCAGACCGGGGCCCCGTCCTCCGGTGTCATGGTTATCGCTCCACCGGGACGGGCGTCGATCGAGACATCACCCTCCATCCAGTCACCGACCTGGTTCTCGTCAGTGAGACGCTCCCAGACCGAGTCCGGGTCGGAGGGGAGGGTGACGGTCCTTTCCACGGTGATGTCACCGGCCAGCTCTTCGAAACGCTCTTCCTGCATACCTGCAACTTAGCAGTTGCGCGTGTGTGTTACGCTTATTCGCAACCGACGGGTTGCACAAAGGAGAAGATGATGCTGATACCTACCGTGATCGAGCAGACGAGCAGGGGAGAGCGGGCATACGACATCTACTCACGGCTGCTCGGGCACCGTGTCATGTTCCTTGGTCGAGCGGTTGACGCCGACACGGCGAACCTGATCGTCGCTCAGTTGATCCATCTCGAGAGCGAGGACCCGGACAAGGACATCGCTCTCTACATCAACTCGCCCGGAGGGGAGATGTCTTCGATGATGGCGATCTACGACACAATTCAGCACATCAAGCCAGAAGTGATGACCGCTTGCATCGGAATGGCCGCTTCAGCGGCAGCCGTGATCCTTGCCGCCGGGGCCCCGGGGAAGAGGTATGTCCTGCCCCACGCCCGAGTGCTGATCCATCAGCCTCATCTGATGGGGGGCGGGCTGGAAGGCCAGGCTTCAGATATAGAGATTCACGCCAAGGAGATCGTCCGGCAGAAAGAGGAGATGAATGTCATCCTTGCCCGTCACACCGGCCAGACGGTCGAAACCGTCACCAGAGACACCGATCGTGACCGCTGGCTGACCGCCGACCAGGCGGTCGCATATGGCCTGGTCGACTCGATCATGGCGCCGAGCCGGGTCCCGGCAGGCTTGGACCAGACCTAGGAGGCCTTGGCTCCCCGGATCTCCAGCCCGTCGAGCAGGCGCATCGAGGCTTCGCTGATCTCGTGGACAGCCTGGTGGAAGACGTCCTCGTTGTGGCCGGCCGGTCGGCTGAATCCCGAGATCTTGCGGACGAACTGAAGTGCTGCCGCCTCGATCTCCTCGGTGGGAGCCGGGGTGGCACCCTCCCTGAGTACTTTTATCGATCTGCACATGCCACACACGCTACCCGGGGCGGCGGCTTGCTCGTTGTAGACGCTCCACCTCGGTAGAGGCGAGGGCCGAGGCGACAACCAGGGTCATCGGCACCACCGCTGGAGCAGTTGCACCCGAAACGAGCGCTCCCAGGAAAACAAGGATCGCCGCGAGGGCACGGCCCGCCTGAAGCCGGTCTCGCCTCAGGAACTTCCTGGTCCGACTGTCGACGAATGACACCGGCTCCAGCGGCTCCCGGACCACAGCGATTAGGGCGAGCACGCCCAACGCCGCCATGACAAGTGGGTCGATGGTGGGGAGGGTCCGGGGGAAGGTACCGCTGAGGCTGGCCACTAGCGACGAGCCGATCGCCCCCGCCAGCGCTGCAAAGAGAGCCGAGCGGTTGGGTTCCTCGGCCATCCGGGCGTCGACATATATCGCCACCGCCAGCCCGAAGCCCATCACCCACCCGAGTGGTGTGAAGGAGACGACCGTGGCGAGGACAGCCAGGCCGGCCAGGTCGGTGGGAAGAGGGCGCCGCCCGGTGGTCTCTACGACCAGCCTCTCCGACATCAGCAGAGCGGTGAAGGGCAGGATGGCCGTCTCGAATCCGAGCAGCGCCCAGGTCCCACCGACGACCGCGAGCACCAGAGCGGGAACCTGGCGGTCCGGATCGATCTCTCGGGCCAACGCCCATGACAGGAAGGCCGTGCCTGCGGCTTCGATGGCCAGGACTGGTTCGGCATCCTGAGCCAGCGTGAGGTAGGCACCGACGATCCCCGCGAGGGCAGACAGGGCGAGCACGGACCGGTTCCACGGGCTCTCCGGCTCGAGAGGACGCAACACGTGAGATCGGAATCGCACTGCCCCATTCTGTGACGTGAGTCCGGGAAACGGCGGGATGGGAATACCCTGACTTCACGTGACCAAGCCGTTGGAGAGCATCCGCCGTCTCCCTGCAGTTGGCGTCCTCGCCGAAAGACAGATGGGTGGATTTCTCGCCATATCCGCCCTGGTGGGTGTCGGAGTGGGTCTGGGAGCGGCAGCGTTGATCTATCTCGTCGACTGGTTGGAGGAATTCTTCCTCCCTTTCGCAATCGACCAGGGACATCCATGGATCTTTCTGACGGTCCCGACCGGGTTTCTGTTCGCCTGGTTCCTCGCCCGAAGATTTGCGCCAGAGGTCGCCGGCGACGGTGTGCCCGAGGCGGTGGCCGCCCTGGAAGTGCACAGCGGGAGGATGCGGGGCCGGGTGATCCCGCTGAAGATCCTGGCCACGGCGGCCACCATCGGTGTCGGCGGCTCGGCGGGTCGGGAGGGACCGATCGTTCAGATCGGGGCCGCCGTCGGTTCGGTCATCTCCCGTCGATTCAACCTGGGGGAAGATCAGGTGAGGTCGCTGGTTGCAGCCGGGGCTGGTGCGGGAATCGGCGCCGCCTTCAACGCGCCGATCGCAGGCATGCTCTTCGCCCTCGAGGTCATCCTCTCGTCGTTCGCGGCCCGACACATGTCGGCCATCGTCATCGCCTCGATCACGGCCGCGGTGACAACCCGGACAATCGTCGGCGCAGAGCTGGAGCTGCAGACCGATGTGTACCGGCTCGAGGAGTTCAGTGAGCTGATCCTCTATGCCGGTCTCGCGCTCGCCATCGTCCTGATCGGACTGCTTTTTCTAAACGGCCTGGGCCGTCTCGACAGCTTTCTCCGCCCCCGCGCTCGGGCGTTGGGCTTTGTCCGCCCGCTCATCGCCGGCCTACTCGTCGCCGGGCTGATCTTCTTCGAGCCCAGGTTGTTCGGGACCGGTCAGGCCGTCATCAACGGCCTCCTTGCCGGAGATGTGGGCTCCTCGGTGTGGTGGATCCTGATCCTCCTGGCGATTGGCAAAGCCGTCGCCACCAGTCTCACCACCACCTCGGGCGCATCGGGTGGCGCCTTCATGCCGTCGCTGTTCATGGGCGCCGCCGTCGGAACGGGATTTGCCTTGCTCGTCGGCGAGATCTGGCCGTCTCCGATCGAGTCGGGCGCCTTCGCTGTTGTCGGCATGGCCGCCATGTTCGCCGTGGTGGGGCGGGCGCCACTCACCGCCATCCTGATGGTTTTCGAAGTCACCGGCGCCCGGGATTACCAATTGATCCTGCCTCTGATGCTCACCGCGACCCTCGGGACGTTTCTGGCAGAGCGTTTTCATCCCGATTCGATCTATTCGATGATCCTCGACCACATGGGGATCAATGTGCGAAGGACTGGCGAGGTCGACCTCCTCGATACCATCGACGTTGGCTCCGTGATGGCCGCACGGCCTCATGTATGCGCGACCGGCGACTCTCTTGCCGAAGTGGAGGAGAGGCTGCACCGAACCCGATCCCATGGCTTACCCGTCGTCGAGGACGGTCGTTTGGTCGGGATCATCACGCTGTCAGACATCGCCCGGGCCGGCGATGGTCAGGACTACGTAGGCGATGCCATGACTCACCGACCGGCCACTGTGGTGCAGACCACGCCGGTGTCCACCGCCCTGGAGCGCATGGCTGTGCTCGGCGTAGGCCGGCTCCCGGTCGTAGCCGAAGACGATCCGGAGCGCCTGGTAGGGATCTTCAGGCGAGAAGACGCAGTCCGCGCTTATCACGAGGCGCTGACCTCGAGCACTGACGTGGAGTTGCAGCGGGCGCGTCTCGCCCAGCGCACCGACCCGGGCGCCGGATATTACGAGTTCCGCATTCCGCCGGGATCGATGGCCGACGGCCGCTCGATCCGGGAGGTCGCCTGGCCCGAGGGATCGACCCTGGTGTCGATCCGGAGGGAGCGAGAGGTCCAAGTGCCCAGCGGCGACACTGTGCTCCGCAGAGGCGACGTGGTGACAGCCTTCGGCACCATCACATCCAAGGACCGGATGATCGAGCGGCTCAACGCCGGCGCCGACGAGCCGACGGCCGAGATCTGGCTTGGGGACATGGAGGCTGTCGGGGACGATCCAGGTTTCGAGTCCGAGCCGGGCTCGTAGAATCATTGCGGTCGTGAGAGAGAGGGAAACTCGATGGAGGGTGTAGGCCTGGCGTTTCTCGCCTTGATCGTCCTGGTCGTGATCGGCTTCAGTCTGTATCGGCAGCGTCAGAGGGCTGCGAACGTGGACCTCGAGGACAAGTCCTGGCTCCGCGCCCCGACCCCTGAAGCCGAGTCGACGGTACGCACGACCCCGGTCCGGGACTTCCATGTCCATGGCAATGAGGCGCGTGTGTCCTTCGATGTCCCGTTGCCGGATGTGGAGGACCAGGTGTTGAACGAACTTCTCGTCGATGAGGCCGTCGAAGTGGTGAGGGAGAAACGCCACACTCTCCCGATCTCGGACGTAACCGAGATCGTCGTGTTCGCCGGGCGAGACGATATCCGGGAGATAGGTCGCACCACCCTTCCTTCACCCGGCCAGCTGCCGCCGCCCATGGAGAGAGAAGTCTTCAACCTGACCCACATAGCCCGAGACCCGTTTGCTTCGCAGTTCGAGGTCGACCACACCGTCAGTTACGACACTGCCATCCGCGTTCCTTCCGACGAGTTGGGTCCATTGCGAGACGAGCTCAAATTGCCTCTCGGCCTCGATCGGGGCCTGCGGGCACGCGGGGTCGATCCCGACGTCGTAAGTGGCCCAGAGTTCGTGCTAGGCCTGCTCGAGCTGTTCGGATACAAGGTGGCGGCGCAGCGAGAGCCCGACGTCTATATGGCGACCAAAGCCAACATCAATACGTTCATTCGCACCGAGAACTACCGCCCGGGGGACCATCCCGAGCTGAGTGAGCAGACGGTGCGCAAATTCGTGGCTGAGTTCGCCACATCGGGGGCAGACCGGGGCATGCTCATCAGCGACAAATACGGGCCTTTCGTCACACACGACATCGAGGACAAGGATCGGCGGATCCGATTCATCACGAGGGAAAGAAGCCAGGCGTTCATCGATTCGATGGCCCTCGGATGAATCCATCCTGTCTCGAACCAGACCATGGGTAAGATGCGAGGAAAGGAGGGCTAGATTTGTTCAGCGGATTGAGAGCCCAAGAACTTCTTATCGTCCTGCTCATCGTTCTACTGATCTTTGGAGCGAGGAAGCTGCCTGACCTGGCCAGGTCCCTGGGGGCCTCTGCCAAGGAATTCCGCAAGGGCGTGTCGGAGGGCTCCGAGGAAGATACCGAGGCTCAGGCTTCGGAGGCACCAGCCGAGGACAAGCCCGCTCCTGAGACGACAGCCCCGGACGCGCAAAAACCGGACTAGGCGCTGGAACCCAAACACGCCGCCGCGGCGTTGTTGAGTTAGGTCTCCGAGATGGAGTCCGTCCCACTCACCTGGGAAGAGGTTGCGCGTGTCTATGGACGGAAGATCTACAACTTCGCTTACCGGCTCACCGGGAACAGCGACGACGCCGCAGACCTCGTTCAGGAAGTCTTGCTCAGGGTCCGCAAAGGACT
>JARDZU010000222.1 GCA_029240695.1 Acidimicrobiia bacterium
GCCCGTTGTACCGGCCATTGTAGCATGCGTGCAGCCCTGGATATAAGGGGCATGATGACTTGACGTCGTCCTCACCTTCCTCCGAGTTATCCCCGGCAGTCTCCTATGAGTCCCCGGCCGAACCGCTGGCAACATAGGACAAGGGTTGCGCTCGTTGCGGGACTTAACCCAACATCTCACGACACGAGCTGACGACAGCCATGCACCACCTGTCATGGGCCCTTACGGACACCGTGTTTCCACGGCTTTTCCCATGATGTCAAACCCAGGTAAGGTTCTTCGGGTTGCATCGAATTAAGCCGCATGCTCCGCCGCTTGTGCGGGGACCCGTCAATTCCTTTGAGTTTTAGCCTTGCGGCCGTACTCCCCAGGCGGGACACTTAATGCGTTAGCTTCGGCACGGCAGTCGTTGATCAGACCGCCACACCTAGTGTCCAACGTTTACAGCGTGGACTACCAGGGTATCTAATCCTGTTTGCTCCCCACGCTTTCGCTCCTCAGCGTCAGTACCGGCCCAGAGAACCGCCTTCGCTACTGGTGTTCCTCCCGATATCTGCGCATTTCACCGCTACACCGGGAATTCCATTCTCCTCTACCGGACTCGAGTCACAGCAGTATCGACTGCAGTTCCGAGGTTGAGCCTCGGAATTTCACAGCCGACTTGCTGAACCGCCTACGAGCTCTTTACGCCCAATGATTCCGGACAACGCTCGCCCCCTACGTATTACCGCGGCTGCTGGCACGTAGTTGGCCGGGGCTTCTTTTGGAGGTACCGTCAATTTCTTCCCTCCTGAAAGGGGTTTACAACCCGAAGGCCTTCATCCCCCACGCGGCGTTGCTGCGTCAGGCTTTCGCCCATTGCGCAAGATTCCCTGCTGCTGCCTCCCGTAGGAGTCTGGGCCGTGTCTCAGTCCCAGTGTGGCTGATCGTCCTCTCAGACCAGCTACTCGTCGATGCCTTGGTAGGCCGTTACCCCACCAACTAGCTGATAAGCCGCGAGCCCATCCCACAGCACAAAGGCATTTCCTCGAACAATCATGTGGTTACTCGAGGATATTCGGTATTAATCCAGGTTTCCCTGGGCTATCCCGATCTGTGGGGCAGGTTGCTCACGTGTTACTCACCCGTTCGCCGCTCCGTCATACCGGTGGGTTACCCCTCCGGTGTGCGTCGCTCGACTTGCATGCATTAGGCACGCCGCCAGCGTTCGTCCTGAGCCAGGATCAAACTCTCCAACGTACATTCAAGGCTGGCACCCGAAGGCGCCGGCCAATCCTGTCAGTTATGAGTTTGCAATTGGGTCCAGGACCCGTGAGGGGCCCTAGAGCTGATTGCTATACAGATGCTCACTCACCCCACCGACCCTGAGGCCGGGAAGTGGGTGTGCATGCTGGCTTTTGGCACATTGTTCAGTTGTCAAGGAGCCCAGAGCTCCCACTACTGATGTCAGGCGGGCCGCCAACGACAATCGCGAAATCCATCGCGGATGCCCTCGTGACCCCGATACAAAGTGAATCCGAGGCGACGCGAAAAAGGCGCCGTCCCGGTGTTCAAGTGGGTGGCCGGGGATGTATTCCCCAGCCGGGAGTCGAATAGTAACGACACCCCCGAGTTAGTCAAGTCAATCAAACCAGCCGGACGAATCGACGCTTGCCCACCTGGAGGACCCGGCCCGAAAGGTCGCCCTTGGCGACCTCCTGAGCCTCGAGTACCGACCCATCGAGCTTCACCGCCCCCTGAGCCAGCAATCTACGGGCCTCCGATCCGGAGAGACCTAGCGCATCCCGGATCAGACCAGGGATGATGACCGGATCATCCGACGACAGTGCAAACGACTCGATCTCGTCGGGCATTCCACCCTCCTTGAAAACCTGATCGAAAGCGGACTCGGCTCTCACGGCCTCGTCCTCTCCCCAGTAGAGGGCCGTCACGGCCCGGGCGAGACGTCGCTTGGTCTCTCCAGGATGGAGCGACTCCGACGTCAGCCCTTCCTCGATCTCCTCGACCTCGGCCGGGTCGAGGTCCGCGGCCAGCCGGAACCATTCGACCATCGCGGTGTCCGGGATGCTCATCGTCTTGCCGAACATCTCGTCGGGAGTGTCCTCCACGCCGATGTAGTTCCCGAGTGACTGCGACATCTTCTTGACCCCGTCGGTGCCGACGAGAAGAGGCATCGTCATGGCCACCTGGGGCTCCATCCCGTACCGCTCCTGCACGGTCCGACCCATCATCAGGTTCCAGAGCTGGTCCGACCCGCCGAGCTCCACGTCCGCTTGAACGGCCACCGAGTCGTAGCCCTGAAGCAACGGGTACAGGAACTCCATGACCGAGATCGGGCTCCCGTCGTCGTATCGCTTGGCGAAGTCGGATCGCTCGAGCATCTGAGCCACCGTGGCCGCCGAGGTGAGCTCGAGAAGGCCGGCCATGTCGAGCGTGCCCAGCCACTCCGAGTTTCGCCGGATCTCGAGATTCTCAGGAAGGAGGATCCTGCGGAATTGGCCGAGCACGTTCTCTGCGTACCCGTTGACCTCCTCGGAGGTGAGTCTCCGGCGCGTCTCGGATCGGTCCGACGGATCGCCGACCTGCCCGGTGAAGTCACCGACGATGAGGACGGCGGTGTGACCCAGCTCCTGGAAATGACGCAACTTGCGGAGGACCACTGCCCACCCGAGGGTCACCGCCGGTGCGGTGGGGTCCAACCCGAGCTTGACCCGGAGCGGGCGCCCCAGCTCCAGCTTGTCCGACAGGTCGTCGCCGGGGACCACCTGATCGGTGTGGCGGAGCAGGAATGAGAGCTGGTCGTCTGTGCTCATCGGCCAGGCGAGAGTAGATCCGGGAGATCGGATCTCTTTCCGACTGCGGTCGCCGGAGTCACCGCCACGAATCGCCATGGGCGATCGATCGCCCGGCTGATGCCAACCCGAGGGGTCGCCATCAACAGGGCAGGCGGTTCGCCGGGTTCCAACCGGATTGGAGAAGATCCGTCGAACAAGAAGGTGCCATCGTGGGAGTGGTCGACTCCCAGTGCCTGGGTCAGCTTTCCCGGGCCGTTGGCCAGGTCGCGCTCGCGACCCCGGCGCGACCGGGCCACACCCAGCCCGTCGACGATCTCCCCGCCCCTGAACAGGATCCCCCAGCCGACCCCTTCCGGACCCGCCGCCACGTTGGCGCACCAGTGGATGCCATAGGAGCGATACACGTACAACGTCCCGGGTCGCTCGAACATAGACCCGTTTCGGCCCGTCCTACCTCGATACGCGTGGGATGCCGGGTCATCTGAGCCCTTGTAGGCCTCTACTTCGGTGATTCTGGCCTTCACGGACTTTCCTCCCACTTCCGAGACCAGAACTGCTCCCAGGAGCTGGGGTGCCGCCTCTTCCGGGCTCTCCACGAGTTGTGCCGCCAGGTCCATCTCAAGCGCCTCGCAGTCGGGCACCGAGGCCCTCGGCGGCCGAGATCATGTCCTGGCGGACCGGGGAAACCTCTTCGTTGGTGAGGGTGTGGTCTGTCGAGCGCAGCCGGTAGCGAATCGCCACGGCCCGACTCCCCTGGTCGACGCCTGGCCCGACGAACACGTCGAACACCCGGGCCGACTCCACTAGGTCGGCGCCGGCGGCCGTGGTGGCATCGATCAACCGACCAACGGCGAGATCTTCCGGCATGAGAAACGATAGGTCGAAGTCGACGTGCGGGAACACCGACGGAGAAACACCGATGACCGGGGCTACCCGGGCCAGGATGGGCTCGAGGTCGAGCTCCCCGATCGCCACCCTGCCCGGTATCTCGAAGTTCCGGATGGCACGGGGGCTCAGCTCCCCGACATGGCCGATGATCGACTCTCCGAGCCGCACCGCGGCCGAGCGGCCTGGATGAAAGCCTGCTGCATCTGCGGGCTCGACCTCGAAGTGGAGATGCCCGAGCACTGCCATGACATGACGTAGCACCGAGAGCGATACATGGGCGTCGGCAGCCGGATTCTCTCGACCCAGGAGATGAGGGCCGACGTTACCCACCATCACCCAGGCAAGGGTCGATTTCTGTTGGGGGAGGCGGGGATCCTCCGACCAGGGCTCGGCCAGGAACACGCGCGCCATCTCGAATAGCGCGACCTCCGACATCCCATATGAGAAGTTGTGACGGGCGACGTCGAGCAAACCGGGGAGCATGGTCGGCCGCATCGTGCCTTCCTCTTCCCTGAGGGGGTTGCTGACGGTCAAGAGTCGAGCCGTGTCAGTCCATCCCAGGTTGGTCAGGTCGGCCTGCTTGACAAACGGAAGCGTCACCGTCTGGTGCATCCCGAGCCCTACCAGCGCCGAAGTGAGGCGCCGTGCCCTCTTCTGCTCGAGCGTCAGGCCACCACCGGGACCGGTCGGAAGGGTTGCGCCAAAATGCTCATAGCCGTGGAGCCTCGCCACTTCCTCGACCAGATCTGCCGGTCGGGTCACATCGGGCCGGAAGGTCGGTACGGTGACCACCATCGGGTCGGTTCCGTCGACCGTCATGCCCAAACGGGTCAAAATGCTGCTCACCTGATCGGTTGTGAACCCCGG
>JARDZU010000223.1 GCA_029240695.1 Acidimicrobiia bacterium
GAGGTCGCTTCGTCTCATCACGCCTCCCCAGCTCGGGAAACGCGAGTGCTCCGGCCATTCGAGCTCGACGTACTCGTCACCGGCGTAGGAGCGAAGACCGGTGATGCGATGGAACTCGGGCACGTCGAACTCGAATCCCATCTCCTGGAGCTGGAGGACCGCCCTGGGCGTCAGACCATCGCCGCAGGTCTTGTCCCGGGGGTATTCCTTCTTCTCGACCAACGTCACGTCGTGGCCGTCCCGGGCGAGCCAATAGGCGGCCGCCGAGCCGGCTGGGCCGCCACCGACGACGAGGACCGAGGGCGAAGACATTGGCGGTGAGGTTAGATAGCGGCGCCGGAAGCCGGGATTCGAAGCACGCCGCGCAGGTTTATCGTGAGCTTGTGAATGAAATCCCAAAGGCCACGGTCGTGCGTCTTCCGCGCTACCTCCGACTGCTCGAAGACCTGGCTTTATCGAAGGACGTGGTCAGCTCCGAGGAGCTGGCAGCGGCGGCAGGCGCCAATGCGGCCAACGTGCGGAGGGATCTCTCCCACCTCGACTTCCACGGCGTCAGAGGCATCGGCTACTCGGTCGCTGAGCTCAAAGCGCGTATTCGCCAGGAGCTCGGGATCGCCGAGCGGCAACGCGTGGCGATCCTCGGAGCCGGAAACCTGGGCCGGGCCCTGGCCAACTACGGCGGGCTCAGTCGCCGAGGCTTCGATGTCGTGGCCCTGTACGACACCGATGTCCGCAAGATCGGGTCGAAGGTGGGCAGCATCACCATCCAGGATCTCGACCTGCTCGACGGCGATTGCACATCGAAGAGCTTCGAAATCGCCATCCTCGCGGTGCCCGCAGTGGCGGCGCAACAGGTGGCTGATCGTCTGGTCGAGCATGGAATCCGCTCCATCCTCAATTTCGCGCCGGTCCGGGTGAATGTGCCGGAAAAGGTCTCGGTGCGTCAGGTCGACCTGTCGATGGAGCTACAGGTCCTCAGCTACTACGGCAGCCGGCTCTAGGCAGAGGATTTCTCTTGGACTTCCTCGTACTGGTGTAGAGCCACCAGGAAGGCGAGGAAGAGCACCAGCGACACGAGCAGGTAGGTGATCGGGATGATCCTGATCTCGAAAGCGTTCAGCCCCTCGATGTCGGCCGGCTTGGGGCCACGTGGGGCGTAGACCACGAACAGCATCGAGGTGATCGTCAACCAGCCGAACACCGCGGCGCCGGTGACCAAGAACCCCAGCCTCTTCCCGAGGTTCGTGTAGTTGAAGAGGTAGATCGAGCCATAGAACAGGACCACCGCGGCAATGGTGAGGATGATCCCGGTGACGAAGAGGTTGGCCGAGAAGAGCGACCGGAAGAACTCACGGAAGAACAACTGTGGCCTCCTTCCCGTCCATGTTCCCACCCCGTAGATATCGGGCGAGCAACTCGATGTCCTCCATGCTGAGGCTGGCGCCGAAGGCCGGCATCCGGCCGGTGCCGAACCCGTTGAGACCATACGGCGTCTCGGCCTCGGAGCCCCTGATCAGGAACTGGACCAGCAGGTCCTGCGCCGGGTCCTCGTTCGCGTCGCCGAATTGCACCGTCGGGCGGCCGTCCCACAGTGCCGGCCCGAACCCGCCCGAGCCCGCCTCCTGGGTGTAGGGGACGCCAGCGCTGTAACCAGCGGTGTGACACCGGGCGCAATTGGAGTTGAACAGGCCGACCGCGCGCTCTGCCTCCTCGGGCGATGAGCCCATCGCCTCCGCCACACCGGCGAAATCGATCGAATAGAGCTCCGCCTGCTGGGATTCCTCGAGATAGTCCAGACCGCCGTTCGCAGTATCGAGGACAGCTCCCTGGTTTTGCTCGGTGACCGACAGAGTGGTGGACAACGACTCCAAATTTCCCACCAACCTGTCGGCAGTAGTGGCGTCAGGCTCCCCGCCGACCGAGGCCGGGTTGGTCGGATCGAGAGTGACCAGCGTGATCTCGGCCGGCGTGGTGGCCGTGATGGCCGCTTCGACCTGACCGTTGATGTCGTTCTCGGCGCCAGTCGACAATCCGTCCCCATCGGGGTCGGAGCCCGCCTCGATCGCAGCAGTCGCCTCGGCTGCCAGATCGGCCGCCCCCTCGACGGGTGGATCTGCAGCTGCGGCGGCGTCCAGGGCGGCGACCAGTTCGTTGGCACCATCCAGATCCTCGATCGGCCCCGCGGCTGCGACACCGGCTTCCTCAACCGCGGCACGTGTCTCTTCCAGGGCGGCCAACGAGGCCGAGCTGAGCCCGATGGCTGGGTCGACTGTCCCTTCCTCGATGGCGGTCTCGATGGCAGCGATGTTTGTTCTGACAATGGGGTCGGTCTCAGATGCGAGCTCGAGGGCAGCCAGGGCGTCGGCAGAGAGCTCGGCGTCGGCTGTCTCCGGGTCGAGAGCGATCGGCTCCATGATCTGGAACCCAGCGACCGCCTCGGCGGAGATCTCACTGAGCTCGCTCTCGGCCGCATCGGAGATGCCGTCGGCATCGGTGTCGATGCCGGTGCCGGCTCCGTCCAGCGCCTCTCTCGCCTGCTGCGCCAGTGGGTCCACCAGGTCGACATCCGCCGGCGCCGACTCGATTTGAGCCACCACCTGCTCTTGGTCGAGGATGGCGAGCTCGACCGTTGCGTCGGCATTGGCCAGTCTGTCCAGTGCGCCGCTGATCCCGGGCTCGACATCGGCCAGGTTCTCGTCCTGGGTGACCTGAATGGTTGCCAGGTAGTTGACCACGTCTTCCACCTGCTGCTCGTTCATCGGCCCACCACCAAGGATGCCCCAAGCCGGCATCGGTGTGTTGCCGCGGCCGTATGTGACCCAAAAATTGACCTCGTCCTCTTCGTATCTGAAGAAGACGTCGTTGAGCGATGGAGCCGCCCACTCGACCGCAATACCAGAACGCTTCTCGATATAGGGGGCCACACCACCCGTGCCTTCCGGGCCATGGCAGTTGAAGCAGCCAAACTCCTCTACGAGGTGGCCGCCGCGCTCGATCGAGCCTTCGGCGAACTCCACGACGAAGCCCTCTTGTCGCTGCTGCTCGGTGAGGAAGTAGAGCGGGAGCGAAATCGCGAGGAATGCAGAGAAGGCGATGGCTGCTTTCTGGCCTCCCTCCAGCCGCCGGGTCTCGATTTTCTCGTCATCGATACCTGGTCGAAGATTCGGAGCGACCTCTTCACCACCCCTACTGCGGATCGCCGAGACGAAGAGCATGCCCAGCCAGGCGATCCCCGCGACCAAGGCGATGACCGTGATGATGTTGGCGGTCATGCCTCGGCCACGGCGCTGATACAGCTAGGTCCCTGCGGATACTGGACCAGCAACACCGGCGCCCGGGGCGTCTGGATGATGGTGCCGGTGCGAATGATCAGGTTGCCGCCCTGGTTCTCCACCACGAACCGGTCAAGGTTGCGCGGGGCGGGACCGCCGAAATATTGGCCGATGGCGTTGTACCTCGAACCGTGACACGGACACTCGAATCCCTGCGATGGGGCGCACCACGGCACCCGACAGCCGAGGTGGACACATCGCATGTAGAGCGCCATCAGACCGTCGGTCTCCACGCCCTGGCCCTCGAACTGGTCGGAAAGTTCCTCGGGTGCAGGTACCAGGTAGGCCCGGGCCTCGGGTATGAACAGAGGGAGCACGGCGCCATCCGGGGTGAATACCTGAGTGCGCAGGTCCGATATGGGGCCGGCGTCGATATCGGCGCCGAAGCCACCGGTCAGCTTGGGCCAGAAGAAGGCCAGGTAATAGAGACCCTGAGCAGCGAGAAATGTCCCGAAGGTCGCAGCGATCGCCCTGTTGAAGAACTGACGCCGGCTGACCCCGCCTTCCTCCGGCGACACTTCGACGATCCGCTGGGTCTCCAGGATCTCGACGACCGCATCCTCTTCTGCTTCAGGCGGTTCGGGCTCCTCCTCGGGGGCCTCTTCGTCGACGGCTTCCTCCGCCTCCTCGACACGGGGCGGGATCAGAACGGCGGTGGACGACCGGTCGGCAGCCCGGGTCTCCGACGAGACGCCCGCGAGCGGATCCGCTTTCTCGACGGATTGGGAGCGGCGGTAGGCGACGGCAAATGCCCCGGCCGCCCCGAGGATCGCCACCACGGCGACCGCGATGAGGGCGGCGTTGGTCAGGGTCATTCGAATTGCACCCAGTCCTTCAAGTCGTCGAAGTAGACACCGTCCTTCCAGGGATAGGAGAAGTTGAAGCCGAGGCCCCGGAAGAGAACACCGAAGATCGTGAGCGTGGCGGCCCCAGCGAGGAACACCGAGTAGAGGGCGATGGCGAACTTTCGGTCACTGGGCCGCGTGGAGGGGTTCTTGTCGACGTAGGGGATTATCCAGAAGCCGATGAACCCAGTGATGGTGGGGATGGTCACCCCTGCGATCTGGGGATCGAAGTAGGAGAGAAGCTCTTGTAGCCCGAGGAAGTACCACGGTGCCTTCGATGGGTTCGGAGTGGCGTTGAAGTTGGCCGGGTCGAGCAGCGGTGAGTGAATGACCACAGACATGATCA
>JARDZU010000057.1 GCA_029240695.1 Acidimicrobiia bacterium
CGCACCCGGAGCCTCCTGCTCGGCGACCTCGAGAAACAGTGCCACGCCCTCTTCTTCGCTCACGTCGAGGTCCACGTTCTCGCACGCCGCGGTGTCCCCGATGGAGTTCCCGGCGAGGGACGTCATGACCTGGATGTGATCCATGATGGTGGCGTTCTCCCAATCGATGCCCTCCACCGCGGGTTCGAAGACCTGGAGGATCGCTGCGATCTCGGCGACACACTCGGGCGGGATATCCTCGACGCCCGCCGCTTGCTCGGCGGCAATGGTGGTCGACTCCGCCGTGGCGGTTGTCGTGGTCTCAGCCACGGTGGTGGTGGCCTGTTCGACGACAGCGGTGGACGTAGCCCCACCTGCGTGAAAGCCGGCCTTCAGCACGGTTCCTCTCCCTTCGTGGCAGTTCAGATCCGAGACTATTCAGCTCCCGTGAAGGCTGGATGAAGTGGACGCGTCCCGCGGCTACTTCCGGGTAGCGATCCTGGCCATGGCACCCTCCCAACCTGCATCGAAGGACTTCCCCGGCTCGTCGAGGTCGACGACCAGCGGGGCATGGTCGGATGGCGTGGGCTTTCCCTTGCGCGCTTCCCTATCGATCTCGGACCAGACCACCCTGTCAGCGACGGGCTGGGTGACGTAGAGCAGATCGATCCGCATGCCCTGGTTGCGTTGGAACATCCCGGCCCGATAGTCCCACCAGGAGAAGCGGCCCGCCTCAGGACGTCTGAGCCGAAAAGCGTCGACCAGGCCCCACTCACGAAGACGGGCCAGGGCATGACGCTCCTCGGCCGAGACATGGGTTCCGCCGTGCGCCTTCTCCGGATCCCACACATCCTCGTCGGCGGGGGTGACGTTGAGATCGCCACCGAGCACCACGGGCTCATCCGGCGTCAGCTCCTCGGACACCCACTCATGGACTCGTGCCAGCCAACGCAACTTGCCCTCGAAGAACGGCGATCCCACCTGACGACCGTTGGGCGCATACAGACTGACGAATCTGATCTCGGCACATGTCGCGCTCAGCATCCGGGCCTCGTCGAACGGATCGAAATCCTCCTCGGCCTGGCTTCGACCGCGGCTGTCCCGCACCGGGCCGTCGCCGAAATTGGTTATCACCTCCGAGATCCCGACACGTGAGGCGATCGCAACTCCATTCCACCGCCCTTCACCGTGGTGAGCTACCTCGTATCCAGCCGCCTGGAGAATCAGGTGCGGGAAGTCATCGTCGGCCAGCTTTGTCTCTTGCATGAGGAACACGTCGGGCGCTGCCCGCTCCAACCACTTCTCGACGGCCTCCAGTCGAGCCTTCAACGAGTTGACATTCCAGGTGGCGACGCGCATCGTCCAATTGTGGCCGAGCCCGAATCGTCTGTGGTCAGTCCGACCCGAACGTTCCGGTGACGATTTCTCCAGCGGAGTGGTAGGTGCCCATGAAGACCCCCGTCGTCGACGTCCTGCCCTCGATCAGCTCGAGCCCGGAGGGGATGGTGCCTTCGCCGAACAGACGCTTTCCCGACCCGATGATGACCGGGAAGATCCACAGGCGGTACCGGTCGACCAGGTTGTGGCGTATCAGCGTCTGAGCCAGGTTCCCGCTGCCATGGACCTGCAACTCCGGCCCATCCTCGGCCTTGAGGGCAGCGAGGCCGTCGGCGGCGTCTCCCTCGATGAGCAGCGAGTTGCTCCAGGCCAGATCGGGGCGACTCCGCGAGGCGACATATTTGGTCGCCTCGTTGAACGGTGTCGCTCCTTCCTCTTCGGATGCGTGCGGCCAAAACGCCGCCATGATGTCGTAGGTCTGGCGCCCGAGGACCATCGCGAATGGCTTGCTGACCACCTCGTCCATAGCCTGACCCATCTCCTCGTCCCAGTAGTTCACCGACCAGCCCCCATATGCGAACCCGTTGCTGTCGTCTTCCCCAGGCCCGCCGGGGGCCTGCATGACACCGTCCAGCGTCAGGAAGGTCTGCACTAACAGCTCTCTCATGCTCATCTCCTTTCGATCTGGTGTAACGACCAATCCGGATGCGACAAGGTTTAGACGGTTCGACGTGGCGAGACTCATCGGTACGGTGGGCCGCTCGACCCCACTGTTGCGCCACGCGCGCCCGCGCTATATCGTGCGTTTCCGGTCAGCAATCGATTGCGCAAAGGAAGGGCACAGGGAGGACAGAGGTGAAGGCAGCTAGCCGGTGGTCGCATGACATACTGGTCGGCGTGACCTCGATCGGCGCTAGGGATTGGCCGCACGGGGTGCGGTCGTGACCAGGAGTCACGTCGACATCGACACCACACGTGACCGAGCCACCCAGCCCCTGGTGGCATCGGTCCGGGATCTCAAGGTCTATTTCCAGGCCAAAGCAGGAGTGGTGCACGCCGTCGATGGCGTCTCCTTCGATATACGCGATGGCGAGACCCTTGGGCTGGTCGGCGAGACCGGCTGTGGCAAGAGTGTGACCGCTCGCTCTTTCATTCGTCTCGTGCCAAGCCCTCCCGGGATCTACGCAGGCGGTGAGATCGATTTCTGGTCGACCGAGGCACGCAAGGGCGGCCGAGGCCCGATCGATCTCCTCCAGATCCCTCACGAGGAGATGCTCGAGATCCGGGGCGATCGGATCGCGATGATCTTCCAGGACCCGGGCAAGGCGCTGAACCCGGCCCTCTCGATAAGGAGCCAGGTCGCAGAGGTCTTCTACCAGCACCGTTCCGAGGACATCCTCGAGCCCTTGGGCGGTGAGGACGCGCCCCGTCTCATCCGTCGCGCCGCCCGTCAGCAGTCGAACAGCGTCGAGCGATTCCTGCTCAAACTCCCTCCGTGGCGGGCCAAGACAGAAAAGCTGAAAGAGCGAGTCAACGTGCTCGTCGCCGACGCGCTCAAAGAGACCCAGATCCCCAATCCGCGGGCGATCATGGACAACTATCCCCACGAGCTGTCGGGCGGGATGAAACAGCGAGTGCTCATCGCCCAGGCCCTGGCCTGCAATCCCGACCTGCTGATCGCCGACGAGCCCACGACAGCGCTGGACGTGACCATTCAGGCGAGGATCCTCGAGCTGATCGCCGAGTTGCAGCAGCGTCTCGAGACATCGGTGCTCTATATCAGCCACGACCTCTCGCTGGTCAAGGAGATCTGCGATCGCGTGGCCGTCATGTATGCCGGTCGGATAGTCGAGACAGGGACGACCGAGGAGGTGTTCAGCGATCCCAAGCACCCCTACACGAGAGGTCTCATGGCCGCCGTCCCATCTGCCCTCCACAAGAGGGGCGAGCTCGCAGCGATCGAGGGGACGGTCCCTGAACTGGTCGACCCGCCCGCGGCATGCCGGTTCAACACCCGCTGCCCATTCGCGGTCGAGATATGCCGAACCACCGACCCGGGGCTGGTGATGGTCGGGGCAGAGCACACGGTTGCATGCTTCGCCTACGACACGAGCGATGGCTCCGTCGTCTTACCAACGTTGACCCGGTGGGTCTCATGACATCCGTGACTGCCGAACAAGGAGGACAGCCGCCGACGGCAGCCCAACGGGCGGTCATATCGGTGCGCGGAGTCGAGAAGTACTTCCCGATCAAGGAAGGCACCCTGCAGAGGGTGGTGGGCAATGTGCGGGCGGTCGACGGTGTCTCCTTCGAGGTTCGTCCCGGCGAGACCATGGGTCTCGTCGGTGAGTCGGGATGTGGCAAGACCACGCTCGGCCGCTGCATCAGCGGCCTGGCGCCGCCGACCGGCGGCAAGATCTATTTCAGGCTCCCCGACGAGGACGCCGCCACGCTCGACTTGATCGACCCCATCCCCGAGTCCGATCGCACTGTGCAGCAACGCAAGCAGGTAGAGCGGATCGACGCGAATCACCGCGTCGACGTGATGTCGGGAAAGGCATGGCGGACGTATCGGCGCAACTGCCAGATCGTCTTCCAGGATTCCTTCAGCTCGCTCAACCCGAGACAGCTGGTCAAGGACCTCGTGGGCCGGCCCCTCCAAGTCCACAAGGAGGCATCCGGCCAGGAGCTCACCGAGCGTGTCGTGTCCCTGCTGGAGAGCGTCGGTCTCGGTCGCCAGCACCTCTACCGCTACCCCCATCAATTCTCCGGGGGTCAGCGACAACGGATCTCTATCGCCCGAGCCCTCGCCCTCGACCCCGAGTTCATCGTCCTCGACGAGCCGACGAGCGCTCTCGATGTCTCGGTGCAGGCCCAGATCCTCAACCTCCTTCACGAACTGCAGAAGGATCGTGGTCTTACTTACCTGTTCATCAGTCACGACCTCGGCGTCGTGAGGCTGATGAGCGATCGCATCGCCGTCATGTACCTGGGCAAGGTCGCGGAATACGGCACTGCCCAAGAGCTCTTCGAAGACCCCCGTCACCCGTACACCGAGGCTCTCCTCGCCGCCAACCCCGACATCCGCGCAGAGGTCTCCGTGATGAAGGGCCTGAAGGGGGCGGTGCCCAATCCGGCCAACCCACCGGAAGGCTGCCGCTTCCACACCCGGTGCCCCGTCGCCACACCGGCCTGCGGTTGGGAGGTCGACGACGCAGTGGCATGGCTCCAGGCCCGTGAGTTACTGGCAGCGGGTCTCGCCGACGTGCAGCGCAGGTCGAAATTCGACGCCACTTTGGTCTTCCACGACGAGGAGTCGGCGTCCGCGGTTGTTAGGGCAATTCACGATGGTGACATGCCGCCGGCCATGAAGGCGGCGCTCGAGACGGTGTCCACCGACGGCAGCAGCTTGGTCATCAGGTTCTTCCCGGTCGAGCCGGTCGAGCTCGAGGACGTCGATGACGGCCATCTCACCGCGTGCCTGCTCCACACCGAGCGGCGCCATCAGACCTGGCCCCCTCAGACGAGTGCCGATAGCAGCAGCCGAACGGCAGCGAACCCCAGCAGCACGAGCACGAGGAACTCGAGTACCCGCTGATTGAGCCGGCGCCCGATGCGAATGCCGATCGCCGTCATAACGGTCACGGGGACGATGGCCCATAGCGCCTGAACGGTTCGCTCCGGGGTGAAGGCTCCGAGTATGACCAGTGTCACCAGCTGGATCACTCCGAAAATCTGGAAGGTCAAGCTCATCATGTAGATGAACGACGGACGGCCGAGTCTGATGGCGTGCATGTAGGTGGCGATCAGCGGCCCAGCAGTGCCGGTGGCACCCAGCAGGCCCCCTCCAACGAGGCCCATCGGGCCGGCCATCCGGCGAGCGGTCCCCCGCTCGAGCACGAAATGAGGATCCGCCAGGTAGCGCCAGATATAGCCGAGGATCACGACAGCGATGATCACGGAGAGAATCCGATCATCCGCTACGGTGAGTAGCCAGGTCCCCGCGATGGTCGCTGGGATACCGACGACGAGGAACGGCTTCATGACGAAGCCAGTGCCGCGGCCTCCGATGCGGTGCTCCCATAGCAACCAGCCGTTCGACACCAGGCTCCCCAGGGACAGGACCACGACAGCCAGTTCCACACTGGCGATTCCGGCGATGAAGGGCACGGCCAACAGCGGCCCTCCGATCCCGGTAATGCCTTTGATCAGATAGGCCCCCGAGATCACCAGGATCACGAGAACGACCTCGGTGGTCATCGGGTCAGTCGAACCGAGCCGAACGTGGACCTGGTCGCCGCTGACGTGCAGCCGACAGGGCTACCCCGGCGCCTTCGTGAGGTCGGGCGGGTTCTCTCCAATCGCCCGCAGGAGCCCGAGCTCATCCCCGAAGTACCAGGCCTCGGCAATGACGCCATCCTCGACACGCCATAGGCCGACCTCGACCACGTTTATGTGTTGACCGGTGGCAGGGATCCCATACAGCGACCCGGTGTGGGTCCCGACAACGCGAAATATCCCCCAGACCTTGTCGTTCTTGGCCGTGAGGTCGAGGAGGACGTTCTCACGGTCCCTCATCGACTCGTCGTCCATCCCCTTTGGCCCCTCGCTCTCCCAGAGGTCGCCGATGTGGGTGAAACCGGCGCGGTGGCGCTTGAAGCCAGGAGCCAGAAACGGGCCACGCTCCGAGACCTTCGCCACCCGATAGGCAGCTACAACTGCCAGGGCTTTTGCCTCCTCTTCGGTGCAAGTGCACTCGCTCGGGCCGAACATCGAGATGTGCGGATGATCCACGAGGGCCACGATCACAACTCCACGATGGGTCGAACCGCCTCACGGGACTCGAGCGCGGCGAGGGCGTCGCCGACGGATTCGAGCGGATACACATGGGTGACCAGCGGGCTCAGGTCCACTTTCCCCGAGCGCATGAGGGCGATCATTGCCGGATACGCGTTGGGGCTGGATCGAATCCCCATGAGATCTACTTCGTCGAGGGTGAGACGATCGACATCGATCTCGGAAGGCTTGCCCCCGGTGAGCCCGAGCAGAGCGATCCTCCCGCCGCGGCGAACGGCGCCAATGGCCTGAGCGGGGACGTCCGGGTTTCCCGTGCAGTCGAAGACGTAATCCACCCCCCGTCCTCCGGTGAGACGACGCACGCCGGCCGCCGGGTCTTCCTTCTCGTAATCCACAACGTCGTCACAGCCCATCTTGGCGGCAAGGTCGAGTCTGCTACCCCGCCCGACCATGATCAGCTGCGCGGCTCCGGAGGCCGACGCCACAGCCGCGGTGAGAAGGCCGAGGAGACCTGGCCCGAAGACGGCCACACTCGATCCGGGCCGGAATTCGACCCGTCGCAGGGCATGCACAGTGAGCGACCCCTGATTCACCAGCGCTCCTTCCAGAGGACTGACCGAGTCGGGCAGCTTGTGCAGCATCTGGGCCGGTCTGACAGCGAATTCTGCCAGCGCGCCCGGGGCGGTGTGTCCGTACAGCCGATACCCGGGAGTGCCCGATTTCTCGCATAGGTTGTATCTTCCCTGACGGCACATGGGGCACCGACCACAACCGACGTGGTTCTCGGCCACCACCTTGTCGCCCGGCTGCAACTCGAGATCGTCCAGACCCTTGCCGAGAGCGACCACCTCCCCCGACCACTCATGGCCCATGACGAAGGGCAATGACGGGGGCCAGCCGCGCTTCTCGAAGGCGCCGTGGACCATCTTCAGATCGGTGCCGCACAGACCGCATGCCCTCACCCTGAGCAGAACCTCGCCCGCTTCCGGTTCGGGGACGTCGACGTCTTCCACCGAGAGGTCGTTCCATCCCTTCAGCACTGCGGCCCGCATGGTGGTCACGAGCTTCCTCCGGCTTCGGGCGCCCGCTCCGCCAGGCTCTTCCACACCTCATCCACCGCACTCACGATGTGCTCGGCCACGGCGTCGATGATCTCCCCAGCACGCTCCTCGGTGATCGAGTCGGGTGTTCCGTACCAGCCCTCGGCCGCCACCTCCCTGAAATCCTTCATGACGGGAAACACGTCGCGACGCCGGAAGAGGGCGTGTCCATCTGTGGCCCGTTCGATCGCTGCACCGTCCGCCATCCCACCGAGCCTCACCAGCGTGGGATCGTGGGCGAGGATCGCCGCTGTCTCCATCGACCCTGCATGGGTGAACTCCATCTCGTCGGGGAAAAGCGCGTTGGTGATCACGTGCGACTCGGCGACGATCACACGCAATGGGAGCTTCTGCTGGGCCCGGTCGGCACCCAGCCTGATGGCGGTGGAGTTGCCCTCGTGCCAGTTGACTATGAGAACCCTCACCACGCCGGCACTGGCCAAGCCCTCGCAGACCTCCACCAGGAGCGTCGCCAGCGTGTAAGGACTGATGCTCAACGATCCCGGCCAGGGAAGGTGATAGGACGCCACGCCGACCGGGGAGATGGGCACTACAGGAGCTTCGAGACGTTCACCGACGCGGAGGGCGATGGTGAGGGCGGCCCAGGCATCCGTGCCCAGGGGGAGATGACCCCCGTGCTGTTCGATGCTCCCCGTCACCAGCACGGCCGTCCCTCGACCCAGCGCGTCCTGTGCCTCGGGTTGGGTCATGTTGGCGAGAAGCATGTGCTCGCGATTCAAGTTTCCGTCTCCGATCGTGACCGTCAGGGGCTGTGCACAAACGGTTGTTCAGACACTAGCTCTCAGAGGGATGACCTGTCAGTCTGGGCGGGCGCCGTCGAGCCGCGCACCACCAGCTCCGGGGCCGCAAGGTGGGTCTCGGCGGGCCGCCCCGGATCCGCAATGGTCTCCAGCAGGAGTTTCGCCGCCATCGAGCCCAGGTTGTTCTGGGAGATGTGGACTGTCGTGAGCGGCGGTGAGAACCGGTCACCGTACGGCATGTCGTTGAAGCCGACCACCGAGACGTCTTCGGGACACGAACGACCGGCTTCCCGGATGGCGTCGATCGCACCCAACGCGAGCCGGTCGTTGGCGGCGAGCACGGCAGTGGTGTCGGGACGCTCCTCGAGCAGATCACTCGTCACGCGGTAACCCTCCTCCTCGGTGTGACGGTGGGCAAAGCCGTGACTCCCTCGAAGACCCGCTTCCTGGAGCACCTCTTCGAACGTCCCGAGCCGATTGACGGTGGACGAGACGTCCTCCGGTCCCCCGACATGCACGATGTTGCGATGGCCAAGCGAGAGCAGGTGCTCCACGGCCAGACGGGTCCCGGTGCGGTCATCGGGGAGCACGGCACTGATCTCGCGGCTCTCTGCCCCACGATTGAAGAGAACCACCGGGATTCCTTCGTCGACGAGCCAGGCCAGAACGGCGTCGTCCTCCCTGGCCACCCCGTACAGAAGGCCGTCTGCCTGAACTCCGAGCATGGCAGATACTTGAGACTCGGCGTGCTTCGGGTCGTCGTCGGTGCTGGCGAGTATCAGCGAGTAACCGTGGGCGTAGAGGACGTCGCCGGCACCGCGGGTGATACCCGCCTGATAGAGATTGGCCACATCGGGAACGACCATCCCCACCACGAGGGTACGTCCTGTGCGTAGGGCGCGGGCGATGCTGTTGCGGCGATAACCGAGTCTTCGGGCCACCTCGCGGATTCGCTCGTCGGTGTCCTGGGTGATCCGCCCAGCGGCGGCCTGGTCGTTGAGGACGCGGGAAACGGTGGACACATGCACCCCGGCCTCGCGGGCCACGTCACGCAGCGTGGGCGGTTTGCCCGTCCGCGCCTCGCCATTTCCACCAGGAGTACTCACAGGGCGAGGGTACCCAAACCCCTCAGGCCGACCGATGCCCCCGCTTTTCTTACGCCTGAGCGCCACCCGTATCCGGAAGAAACCTCCAGGAGAACAAAGCCGCAGCCACCAGGACACCCGCCACGAACAGAAAAGCCACGACTCTGCCGAATCCGGCGAACAGTCCCGTCACAACCAGCGGTCCTGTCATCAAGCCGAGATCCCCGACGAATCGAAAACGGCCCAAATGTGTTCCGACCCGAGCCGGGTCGGTGATATCCCCCAGGATCGTGGCCGCAACAGGGACGGCGAAACTGGCCAGCGACATGACGACGATGGCGGCGATCCATAGGGCGACAGTGGGCTGAAGCGTGAGAAGCGCGACACCGAGGGCTTGGATGAACAGACCCGGCACGAGCACGGACTTTCTCGAGAGTCGATCGGACAACCGCCCGCCTACGAGCGTCCCCGCGAACCGAGCCAGCCCCCCTACGCCCAGCGCGAGCCCTATGGCTGCAGTGCCCAGGCCGAGGTCGTCAGCTCCGATGATCGGCACCATCGTCTGAGAGACAGAGCCCAGAGTGAGAAAGACAGCGAAAGACACGCTCTGCAGGACCAGGAGCGGCAGGAAGGATCCGCTCCCCGGGTCAGCAAGACCTGGATCGCCCGCCCGGGCGGCCGGCGGTGGCGGGGGCCGGTTCGACCGGGCCATCAGCAAGACGAGAACCACGATCCCGGCGGCTCCGGCGCCGACGAACATCGCGACCCGCCAACCACCGATCGATGCGATCAGACCGGCCGTCGCCGGTCCGATGGCCTGGCCGCCCAGCAAGGCAGCCGAGAAGATCGCCATGGACGTGCCCCGATGACTGGCTCCGGACACTGTCGAGAAGAAGGTCATCCCCGTGGCATTGGTTGTGGCCGAGCAGATCCCCAGCAGGAAAGAGGCAACGTAGACCACGAGTGCGACCCAGGAGAGCCCGAGGAGCAGGCTGCCCAGAGCGACCCCTCCTGCTGACAGCGCCATGAGGTTGATAGCCCTCACCCTGTCGGCGAAATGGCCGCCCGGCAGGTCGGCCACGAGTCTGCCCACGGCGAACACGGTCGTGACGAGCCCCAACTGAAAGGTCGACATCGACAGCTCACGGCCGAACTCGGGCAACAGGGCCACCCGGAAGAAGGCGACTGCAGTGAGGGTGAGAACGGCCGCTGAAACGAGGCTCGGCTCCCGCAGCCCGGTCGTGGCGCGCAGACGACGGATGTAATCTCGCATGGATCGAAAGGGCATGCTACAAACGTTTGTGCAGGACCCAGGTGGGAAGCGCGAGGACCCATGCACCCCGAAGACACGGCTGGATTTCGACTCGTCGGTCAGTCCGATCTGAACGGCTTCGGCGACGGGATGCAGGTCATGCCTCACGGCGACACTCTCTACGTCGGTCACTTCGGGCCGAGCGGCATGGGCACCTCGATCCTCGACATCTCGGACCGGGCAGCGCCCCTGGTGGTACGGCAGTGGGGCGCACCTGAGGGGTCCCACACCCATAAGGTCCAGGTGGCCGACGGCCTGCTGGTGACCAACCACGAGCTGTTCCGTAGCGAGGGGCCGGCCCCGGTGGGGATGGCCATCTACGACCTCGATGACCCGCACGACCCCCGACGCATCGGCTTCTTCGACACCGGCGGCCGCGGTGTCCACCGGATCGTCTACGAAGGCGGGGGCTTTGCCTATGTCTCGGCGACCCCCGACGGTTACACAGGTCGAATCTGGCTGATCGTCGACGTGTCCGATCCGGCCCACCCGTCCGAAGTCGGTCGTTGGTGGTGGCCCGGAATGTGGACCTCGGGTGGCGAGACCTTGCACACGCCTGTGGGCGAGGATTGGCTCGTCCACCATGCGATGGTCCACGAAAACCGTGCCTACCTTGGTTTCTGGGATGGTGGGATGGTGGTGATAGACATCTCCGAACCGTCCAGCCCCACGACGATCTCCCGGCTCGGATGGGAGGAAGGAGGACACACCCACACGTGTCTCCCGCTTCCCGACCGCGATCTCGTGGTCGTCACCGATGAGGTGTTGACCGAAGGATGCGACGGGGACAGGCACATGGTGAGAGTCGTCGACGTCTCCGATGAGAGGGCCCCCTTCGTGCGTTCGATCTGCCCGGTGCCCGAGGGCGATTTCTGTCAACGAGGGCTCCGCTTCGGGTCACACTGCCTCCATGAGAACCGCCCCAACAGCTATCGGAGCCAGGAGCTCGTGTTCGCAACGTACTTCAACGCCGGTCTCAGGGTCTACGACCTCGCCGACTCCGACGACCCCGTGGAGGTCGCGCACTGGATCCCTGAATGCCCCCCGAACCAGGCTGCGGCCCAGATCAACGATGTCTTCGTATCCGAGGACCACACCGTCTACGTGACCGACAGGGTCCACGGGGGCGTTTACATCCTCGAGCCAGACACCACCTTGTCCACGCGCATGACACAAGCTGCGTCGTGAGCAATCGAGGAGACGCGATTCGACCGTGACCACCTACGACATCCACGCCCATTGCATCCCGGCCGCATTGTTGGACCTGCTGCGCGACGAGGGGCCTCGTCTCGGCATCGAGCTGGCAGACGACGGCAAGGGCGAATACGCGGTGATCGACGGCAGGGTGCGCCTGGCCCCCTTCAACCCGGTGCTCACCGACCTCGATACCCGCCTGCGCGCCATGGATACCACCGGAGTAGACGTCCAGCTCATCTCGGGCTGGATCGACTTGACCGCCTATGCGCTGAGTCCTGCAGTTGGCGCGCAGTACTCACGCCGGTTCAACGAGATCATCACCACCGAGGCGGGCCGACATCCCGATCGCCTTCTCCCTCTCGGGACAGTCCCGTTGCAGGACCCGGCTCGAGCTGCGGACGAGCTGGCGTTCGCGGTGAGAGACCTGGGCATGGCCGGGGTACAGATCGCCACGACTGTCGACGGCACCGACCTCGATCGGGCAGGGCTCGATCCTTTCTGGGAGGCTGCCGAAGATCTTGGATGTCCCGTGGTGTTACACCCTTGTGACCCGCTCCCGGGGGTCGATCTGTCGCGCAACTTCCTCGACAACATGGTCGGGCGCCCCGCGGAGAGCACCATCGCCGTGGCGCACCTTCTGTTCAGTGGCGCCCTGGAGCGCTTCCCCGGTCTCATCCTCTGCGTGGTCCACGGTGGCGGCTTCATCCCCTATCAGCTCGGCCGCATGCAGCGGGGGTTCGACGCCGTGCCCAAACTGACCGCGAACAACATCACGACCCCGCCGTCCGAGCTGGCACGTCGCCTCTACTACGACACCGTCCTTCACGACCCTGCGCCACTGGCGTTCTTGGTCGACCACGTGGGGGCCGATCACGTTCTCATGGGGACCGACTACCCATTCCCGATGGGGGACCCGACGCCGGTGGACACGGTCGCTTCGATTCCCGGTCTCTCGGACGAGCAGAGAGACCTCATCCTCGGAGGGAACGTCGCTCGTCTGCTCCAGGGGACCAACCGCCAATGACGGCGAGCGGGCCCGTGGCGTCGTTCAACCCCGAGTTCGAGTCCCTGACCTGCTTCGACTGCGGTGCCCATCACGAAATCGGACGACTGCACTCCGTGTGCGAGTCTTGCGGTCTGCCTCTGCAGGTCAACATGAGGTTGAAGCCTGACACCGACCCGGCTTCGGTGATCGACCGTTCCATTTACTCCCTTTGGCGGTACTCAAAGGTTCTACCCGTCCTCCCCGAAGCGGCGATAACGCTCACCGAGGGGTGGACACCCCTCGTCCAGGCTGACGGGCAAACTTGGGTGAAGGACGAGGCCCGGAACCCGACCGGGTCCTTCAAGGCGCGCGGCATGTCGATGGGGGTTTCCGCGGCCGTCGCCCTCGGGGCCCGCAGGCTGGTCGCCCCGTCGGCGGGCAATGCCGCAGGTGCCCTCGCCGCGTACGGTGCCGCAGCCGGCGTCGAGGTGCTGGTGGCGATGCCCGAGGACACGCCGCGGCAGTTCGTCGAGGAATGCCGGCAGTACGGCGCCCAAGTGGAACTGGTCCCCGGCACCATCGCCGACTCGGGCAGATGGCTGGCCGAGCATCGCTCGCCAGACGATTTCGACCTATCCACCCTCAAGGAGCCATTTCGCGTCGAGGGCAAGAAAACGATGGGGTACGAGTTGTGGGAGCAGTTCGACGGCGACCTACCCGACGTGATCGTCTACCCGACCGGGGGCGGGACAGGCCTGGTCGGGATGTGGAAGGCCTTCGACGAGATGGAGGCCATGGGATGGATCGGAGCGACTCGGCCCCGACTGGTGTCGGTGCAATCCGACGGGTGTGCCCCCGTGGTCGAGGGATTCAGGAGGAATAACCGTCGCACCGAGCCCTGGCCCGACGCCCGGACCACGGCCTACGGGCTCCGGGTGCCCAACCCCATCGCCGGGTTCATCTGCCTCCGCGCTCTCCGGGAGACCGGGGGGACCGCGATCGCCGTCCCGGAATCCGACATCGAGAAAGCTGCGGCCGCCCTGTCTGCAGCCACGGGTGTCGACGCCTGTCCCGAGGCGGGCGCGGCGTGGGCCGCCCACGAGACTCTGCGAGACCGTGGCTGGATCGGACCCGAAGAACGGACCCTCGTGTTCAACACCGGGACCGGTCTCAAATATCGCTGAGGTCCGTCAGCGGCCCTCGGTCCGCGGGTCGAGGACGTCTCGCAAGCCGTCACCCACGAGGTTGAACGAGAGGGCCCACAGGAACACCATGAGACCGGGGAAAGTCGACGTCCACCACCGCCCGGCGATGATGTCGGCCTGGCCTTCGCTGACCAAGGTCCCCCACTCCGCCTGGCCGGCAACGGCGAGCCCGATGAATGCAAGGGTGGCGCCCAGCAGCACCGCGTGCCCCATGTCCAGCGTCGCTTGAACGGCCACCGGGGTGAACGAGTTGGGGAGGATGTCCCTCCGGATGATGCCGAATTTGGAGTCCCCGATCGCCCGAGCCGCGTCGACATAGTCCTCCTCACGCACCTGGAGGATCTGACTTCGGATGATCCGTGCGTAGCGCGCCCACATGATCACCGCCAGCGCCACCACGATGTTCTCGAACGATGGGCCAAGGACAGCGGCTATGGCGAGCGGGAAGACCAGAGTGGGGATGGATAGGAAGACGTCCACGATCCTCATCAGGAATGCATCTACCTTGCCTCCGACGATCCCGGCCGTGCACCCCACGATGAGGCCAAGAAAGACCGCCCCGGCCACGACATAGATCGAGAGCTGCAACGAGAGCCGGGCGCCCCAGACGATCCCATAGAGGACGTCCCCGCCCAGACGGGTGGTGCCCAGGGGATGACCCTCTGTGCCCGGCGGCGCCGCCACCGCGCTCAAGTCCCGTGGCATCTGGAAGGCGCCCCGTGGATTCTCGTCAACCAGGAGCGGTGCAAAGATCGCCATGCCTAAAAGAAGCACGATCATGATCGCCCCAAACCTCGTGCTCCCCTTGCTGAACACCTCTCGTGTAGTCGAGGCCAATCGCCCCACCTTGACCCTGAACGGCGACTCCCGCACCGCCACCCCCGGTGCTCGCTCGGCGCGGACGGCTGAGAACCACATGACTAGGACCTCCCCACAACGACACGGCGGTCGAGGTACCCGTACATGACATCCACCAGCATGTTGATGGTCACGAAGAGGATGCTGGTGAAGATGACGAATGCGAGGGTGGTGCCCTGGTCACCGCTGAGCACCGAGCTCGCCATCCAGCTGCCCAGACCGGGCCAGCCGAAGATGGTTTCCACCACCACCGTCCCTTCGAACATGATCCCGATCGAGAGCCCGATGATCGTGATTGTGGGGATGAAGGCATTGCG
>JARDZU010000224.1 GCA_029240695.1 Acidimicrobiia bacterium
CTACTCCGAGGGGGAAATCGCGCGCATGGGTCTGCGGCCGCCGTCCCGGCCGGTGTTCACCATCAGCGCGAGTGCGTGAGGTGCCCCAGTGGGGTGATGCGATCGGTCACTGACCCGGCAACGGCTCTTCCAATCGGTGGGTAACCACGTCGTGGTCGGTGACTAGTCCGCGCGAATCATTCTCCCGGTGCTTTCTCCGTAGGCACGGATCGCTCTGTACGGTGAGCAATGGCTGGCTCAGTCGGCTGGGGGGAGGCGTGCGGAGTCTGCACGCCGGGTAGGGGAGTTTTCTTCGGTCACGCATCTTCCTGTCGATCGAGTGCGCTGACATGCACTGAGAACCACGCCCTGGTGCGGCGAGTCGGGCATGTCGGGAAACAATGGGGCTATCGAGCAATGGGAGGTGGCACAAAGTGCCATTCACGAATCTAGGACGTCATCGCGCCCCGGGCTGGATGAGTGGCCGGTAACCCCACCTGTGTGGGCTTGGGTTATGACTTCGGGTACAAGGTCGATCCGCCCAACTCCGGCACCTACAGCATCGACGGGATCAACACGGTCACCGTGACCACCGATGGTGTCTACTTCGACTGGGAGTCGACGCTGGGGATGGATGCGTGATCGCCAAGGGTGGGCCCAATGCCAACGTCATGTCTACGACCCGCCGGCAGAGGAGTTCGCAGATGGGCATTTGAGCTCGCCGGTCAACCGAACAACGGTCAGCCTTCGGTCTCAGTCACATCGAACTCTGTTTCGACTATGAGCTAGATGTCGAAAAGGACGCGAATACCACGTTCACCCGAACGTTCGGTTGGACCATCGACAAGTCGGTCGACCCCGACACCTGGGACCTGTTCACCGGTGACTCGGGTAGTTCCGAGTACACGGTTGCGGTGACCAAGGACAACGGGACTGACAGTGCCTGGGCAGTCAACGGGACCATCACCATTGAGAACAACACACCGCTCAACGCGACGATCGTGTCGGTGACCGATGTGATCAGCGGGTTCGGTGCAGTCACAGCCGACTGCGGGGTGACCTTCCCTCACGTACTGGCCGCAGGTGGGACGCTGGAGTGTGACTATTCCACTGCATTGCCCAACGGCACCAGCCGGACCAACACCGCCACAGTGACGACGAGCGGAGCGGTGGGTGGGGGCTCGGACGATGCCGCCGTGACCTTCGGTACTCCGACCACGTTTGTCAACGACACGATCAACGTCGAGGATGAGTTCGAGGACGAAGATCCAGTCGACCTCGGTGAGTTCAACGACACGGGATCGACCACCTACACGCGCACATTCACATGTGACGACGACGAGGGCACTCACGAGAACACGGCCACCATCGTGGAGACGGGACTCGGATGATGCCAGGGTGACTGTCACCTGTCACGAGCTGGAGGTGACAAAGGATGCCGCCACCTCGTTGACTCGGACCTGGACCTGGACCATCCTCAAGGAAGGGGACGCGACCGAGCTGACCCTATCTGAAGGCCAGTTGCATACGGTGAACTACGACGTGACGGTGGACGCCAGCTCGGCCGATTCGGCCTGGGCGGTTACGGAAGACATCGCGGTGTATAACCCCGCGCCGATCGACGCCACCATCAACACGATGGCTGACATCGTGTCGCCAGACATAGCCGCGCAGGTGGTCTGTGAGGTCGATGACGAAGACGTCGTCTTCCCCTACACGCTGCCGGCTGGCGAGACGTTGAACTGCACCTACTCGGCCGATCTGCCCGATGGCGCCGACCGAACCAACACGGCCACGGCAGCGTTGCAGAACTACGACTACGCCTTCAGTGATGACGAGCCGCCGGTCATCGAGCGCCGATGTGACCTGCGCAGGCGGGTGCACCCTGACGCCGGGATACTGGAAGACGCATTCCATCAACGGACCGGCGCCGTACGACGACACCTGGGCCCAGATAGGGGAGGGCACGGCGTTCTTCACAAGTGGGAAGACCTATTACCAAGCGCTGTGGACCGCGCCGGGTGGGAACGCCTACTACATCCTGGCCCATGCCTACATCGCGGCTGAGTTGAACATACTCAACGGGGCCTCGGTGCCGACAAACGTACAGACCGCGTTCGATTCGGCAACGGCGTTGTTCGGGACATACACGCCGGCGCAGATCGCGGCCCTGAGAGGTAACAGCCCGATAAGGGCGCAGTTCACCTCGCTGGCCGGGATCCTCGACGGATACAACAACGGGCTGACCGGCCCCGGGCACTGCTCCGAGCAGAACGTCTGAACCGGACGAGTCCAAGAGAGGAGGAACGGGCGGTGGGCAACCACCGCCCGTTCCTTTCGCTCAGACCTACTTCCCGACCCGTTCCCGACGCGCTGCCAGGAGCTCAGCCGCCCGCTCGATGTCGATCGTCTCGGGGGAGTCGCCCTGACGCAGCGAGGCATTGACCTCGCCGTCGGTGACGTAGGGGCCGTAGCGCCCGTTTCGTACCGTCACCGGCTTCCCGCTAACCGGGTCGGGGCCGAGCTCCTTCAACGGCCCGGCCGACTGCTGACCCCTCCGGCGCGGCGGCTCCGCGAGTAGGGCAAGAGCCTCATCGACGGTGAGGGTGAACAGCTGCTCCTCGCTCTCCAGACTCCGCCGATCGGACCCTCGCTGGATGTAGGGCCCGTATCGGCCGTTGAGGGCAACGATGTCCACACCCTCGGGGTCGGGGCCGACGGTGCGGGGCAGGGCGAGGAGTTGAAGCGCTGTGTCCATGGAAAGCTCGTCCATGGTCATATTCTTGAACAGGGATGCCCGCTTGGGCTTGGTCTTGCTTCCCTCCTCGACCTCACCAAGCTGGATGTATGGCCCGAAACGGCCGGTCTTGCCATACACGGTGAGCCCCGACTCGGGGTCGGTCCCGAAGATCTTGTCGCCGACGTTCTGATCTAGGACAAGCTCCATGGCCTTCTCCACAGTGAGTTCGTCAGGCGCCAGGTCGTCGGGGATGGAAGCCCGCTCCTCTCCGATCTCCACATAGGGGCCGTAGCGCCCGATCCTGGCCACGACGTCGGTGCCGTCCTCGTTGACGCCGATGGGAATCGAGCCCACGGCACGAGGGTCGATCTCATCGAGACGGCTCGCCACCTTGTGCTTGAGCCCGTCGTCGCCGAAGTAGAAGTGGTTGAGCCACGGGACCGACTCCTCCTCCCCAGCGGCGATCCGGTCGAGGTCGTTCTCCATCGATGCTGTGAAGCTGTAATCGACGAGCTGGGGGAAGTGCTTCTCGAGCAGCCCGACGACGCCAAAGGCGACGAAGCTCGGTACTAGAGCCGTGCCCTTTTTCCAGACATATCCGCGGTCCTGGATCGTGGTCATGATCGAGGCATAGGTCGAGGGCCGACCCACTCCCAGCTCTTCGAGACGTTGGACCAACGACGCCTCGGTGTACCGGGCCGGGGGACGTGTCTCGTGCCCGGTGGGCTCCAGACGCTGCACCGCCAGTGCGTCGCCCGGGGCCAGCTTGGGCAAGACCTTCTCCTTGTCGTCAGGGTCGGACTCCGGGTCGTCCGAGCCCTGCACATAGACGCGGAGGAAGCCCGGGAACGTGATGGTTCTACCGCTGGTGCTGAACACGGCCTCGCGTCCATCGGTCGCCTGCGCCCCGAGACGAGCCGACACGGTGAAGCCCACGGCGTCGGCCATCTGCGATGCGATCGTCCGCTTCCAGATGAGGTCGTAGAGCCGTCCCTCGTCCGGGCCGACTAGAGCCGCCACCTGCTCCGGTGTCTGGAAATGGTCGTCTCCCGAGGGCCGGATGGCCTCGTGCGCCTCCTGGGCGCCCTTCACCTTGGAGGCGAAGGTCCGTGGCTTTGGCGACAGGTACTCCTGCCCATAGAGCTTGGTGATCTGAGACCGGGCTGAGGCCACGGCGGAATCGGCCAATGAGGTGGAGTCGGTCCGCATGTAGGTGATGTACCCGTTCTCATAGAGACGCTGAGCCACCGACATCGTCCTCGACGACGAGAAACGAAGTTTCCGGGCCGCCTCCTGTTGCAGGGTCGACGTTCGAAACGGGGGATAGGGCGATCTCTTGTACGGCTTCTCCTCGACCGACTGCACCTCGAATCGGGAGTCGAGCAGCCCTTCGGCGAGTGCAGTCGCCAGCGCCTGGTCGAGGACGAGGGTCCCTGGCTTTGCCTGTCCGTCGGCGCCGAACTCCTTGCCGGTGGCGACACGGGCTCCATCGACCTGGAGCAGAGTTGCCTCGAAGACCCTGGCCAGGTCGTCCGCCGGGGCGAAGGTGCCTTCGAGGCTCCAGTACTCGGCCGAGGTGAACGCCATGCGCTCGCGCTCTCGCTCGACGACGATGCGGACCGCCACACTCTGGACGCGTCCGGCCGACAGACCTTGCTGGACCTTGCGCCACAGGACGGGCGACACCTCGAACCCGTAGAGACGGTCGAGGATGCGGCGAGCCTCCTGCGCCTGGACCAGGCGAAGGTCCAGATCTCGAGGGCTGGCAAAGGCATCCTCGATTGCGTGCTGGGTGATCTCGTGGAACACCATCCGATGCACCGGCACTTTCGGCTTGAGAGTCTCGGCCAAGTGCCAGGCGATGGACTCGCCTTCGCGATCCTCGTCTGTCGCGAGGTAGAGCTGGTCGACCCCGGCCAGCATCTCCTTGAGCTTCTTGACCCGGTCTTTTCGCTCTTTGGGCACCACGTACAGGGGCTCGAACTCGTTGTCCACGTCGACCACGAGACGCGCCC
>JARDZU010000225.1 GCA_029240695.1 Acidimicrobiia bacterium
GAAAGCGGGCTTCGTCGTCCTCTTCCAACCCCCGACTGGAGCGTTGAAGGAGCAATCCGGGCTCGACGTCCCTGCCCCGGTCGTAGTTGGGCATCTCTCCCCCGAGCGGGTTGAACATCAATTGGGCACGGGGGATCCCATCCGGGCCCAGGTAGTAGTTCTCCTGCTCAGCGAGGGCGATGCCCGGAGCGAGAAGCACCAGGGTCAGGGCGACCAGCACGCCCCATTTCATGCCGGGTCCTCGCATGTCTCAACGAACCCCTGCTTCGAGCGGAACTCGACCCGCAGGCGAACCGGCCGGGGCGGGGGCCATCGGCAGGCTCACCGAGAAATGAGTCCAACTCGGATCTCGCTTATAGCCCACCTCGGCGCCGATCTGCTCGGCAAGCCCGCGGACAACAGCGAGGCCCGATCCGGAACGCACAGGGCTCCGGCCCTCCTCGGCCAGGTCGACGTAGCGTCGGAATACCTGAGTGCCCGTGCCCTCCGGCAGCCCGGGACCGTCGTCGGAGACGCTGATCCTCATGTCCTGGCCCTCGGCCACTGCCCAGATCGCGACCCTCTTGCCGCCGTGGCGGACCGCATTGCCGACCAAGAGATGGAGAATCTCGCGGAAGATGCTGGGATCGGTCTCGATGACGATCTCGGGAACGGCGATCTTGATATCGGCGCCGAGATCCTGGTACTCGACGGCGACGACGAGAGCTTCCGCTTTCACAAAGCACCGTTCGACGTGCGGAACGAGCTCATGAGACACGCCGGCCAGGAATTGCCCGGTGGCTCGGTTGGTGACGCGCTCGAGCCCCAGCTCGAGCTGGATCTCGTCCTCGCGGGCGAAGAGACGAGCCCGAGCCGCACGCCAGAAGAAGAACATGACCAGGGCGGGAACGGCGAAGCTGACCGCGATCTGTGCGGTCATAGTCGGCCCGAATCGGCTCGACGAATAGACGCCGAGCGCAGTCAGCCCGAGCAACGTAATCACCAGGAGCACCGCCGTCCCACGGCCGGCCACGATCCGGCGACTCCGTCGTAGCGTGGTCACGGAGTATCTATCGGCGGAAACTCGACGGGCTTTATCGGCTGAGGCCCCCCGGGAACCCCGCAGTGAATTACAGATAGAGACCGGTGGTCGGCTCAGATGCAGACCGCTCTTGGGAGTTCTCGGTTGTCGGCAGCGACTCGATGTCGGCCAGGACCGCGGCCACAAAGCGCCGGGCGTCCCTTTCCTTGCGGGCCGTGTCGAGATCGGGCTCGAACCTGTCGCGGAATGCGGAGAGCTGCTTGACATGCTCCTCGAACTGCTCGGGGTTGGTCCTCATCGCAAGCTCCCAAACCACGATCCTGACCAGAACCTGAAATTCCTCATCGGGGATCTGCGCTGCGGCTTCGGCCCCTTCTTCCGGCTCTATGTGAATGCTCATTTCTCTCACCTCCGCCCACAAAGAGTGCGTGGGCCGTTCCCAGATACGCCATGTCTTTCGCTCCGGGCCAGAACTACCATCCTCTCCCGTCCATCGTCGAGGGGACTCAGATGGTTCGCACCCGCGATCCCCGGGGATTGGGCCCGGAGACATGAGCGCTTGGTTCACACGGGTCTCGACCCGGCCCCGCAAGCGTTCGGGATCAGTCGTCGTAGCCGCCGCGCTGGCGGCCTTGATCGTCCTCGGGGTACTGGCCGTTCTGATAGTCACCGTCACGTCATCACAGCGGGCTTACGCCGGCGCCGTCGAGGCCGTCGCCGCTGCCGAGACGACCGAGGACTCCATCGTGGCAACGGCTGCATTGCAAAACGAGCGGGCCCTGGCGTCGAGCCTGGCCGACGCCGACCTCTACATGTACCACTCGGGGTTTGACGCCGCCATCGTCGACACCGATCGGGCAATGCACGCACTGCGGGCATCCTGGGCGGAGCACCGGTCCGAGATATCGGAAACGGCGACACCATCGATCGGCGATGTCCTCTCGGCTGACGGATCTCTGGCCGACTTCAGGGAAGCAGCCCTGTCGACCAGTGGTGAATCGACCTACCCCTTGTACAGCGAGGTAGTCGCCACGTCGGTCGCGGCAACGAGTGAGCTCATCCAGCAGTCATCGGTTTCGACGACCCTCGAGGATCGGAGCCTCCTCGTTGCGCTGCTAGGCCTGGCCGAGAGTCTCAACACTCAGCGCTTCCTCATCCAGGAAGCTCTGTCCGCCGGCGGCCTTATGTCTGAGGAGATGTTGCTTCAACTCCAAGTCGAGTCCGACAACCTCAACCAGGACTTCTTCGAAGCAAGATCGCTCGCCGAGGGCGACGACCTCGCTGCCATCGAGGGGATCAGGACCGGCGAGGCCTCCCAGGAGGTCGCCAGAATGGTGGAACGGGTCACCGATCGGGGGGCACCGGTCGAATCGATCAGCCCGCAGCGCTGGTTCGAGGCCAATACGGTGCGGATCGAACAGGTCGATGCCCTCATCCCGACGGTCCACGAGCGGGTAGCGACAGTGGCCGGCGAGGAGCTCGACAGCGCTGGGCTCGCGTTGTGGACGCGCTCGATCCTCCTCAGTGCACTATTCCTACTCACGGTGTTGGTCGGCGGGAATGCCGTGTTCGCGACCAGGGAGCGTCAGGAGGCCCTGGCCGAATACGGCCAACTCAGCGACGGGCTGCGCCAATGGTTCGCCCCCACCAATTTCCCCGACCCCGAAAGCGTTGAGATCGCGGCCCGGTACATACCGGCTTCAGTCAGAACCCAGTCGGGTGGGGACTGGTACGACGTATACGAGGTCGGGAATTCGTTGGCGGTGGTAATCGGCGACGTCGCCGGGCATGGCGCGGATGCCACGGCTCAAATGGCCCAACTGAGGAACATACTGCGCGGACAATCCACTGCTCGCACCCTCGACCCTGCCGCTCAGATCGACCTGCTCGACAAGACGATGACCGGCTCGGGGATCGTCGCCACAGTCACCTATGGGTTGCTCGATGTGTCTACTGGGGAGTTCGTCTACACCCGCGCCGGACACGTTCCGTTGTTGGTTCGGAGTGCAGCTGGGGATGTCCGGATCGAGGAGGAGGGGCCTGGCCCGCCGGTGGGAGGCGGAGTCGACCTGAAACGTGAGATCAAGAGAACCCGCCTGCACCCGGGCGACGTGCTCATCCTGATCACAGACGGTCTGGTGGAGGAGTTGAACCGTGACATCGATGAAGCGCTCGATCAGATTGCCAAAGCGTTGACCGAGGCAGATTCATCGACGGAGGCGATGCTCGATCAGATCTTCGGGATGAACGAAAAAGAACCGATCGACGACGCCGCCGCTCTTCTCATCACCTGGAACCCGCCGAGTCAGGTGACGTGAACATCGTCTTCGATCTGCGCGTTGCGACCGCACGCCTCGTGACCATGGTCGGAGAGGCGATTCCGGCGATCGCGGCGACAATCCCGACGATTGGATACACCACGCCGCTGCTCTGATTGACCCCGAGGGCCTCACTCAGCTCATCAGGCTCGATCAGGATCACAATTCCGAGGGCGAGCAATGTCACGCCCAGTGAGATCATCCCTGCCCGGCCTTCCGCCGGCCGACCGGCTGCCGCCAGGAAGACGAGACGCCAGAGCAGGGTGATCGCCGCCATCACGATGTTGAAACCCATCCCGATGACAGTGGTGGTCTCACCAGTCACCGAATCCGTTGGCAGCAGCCTGGAAACGGTCAGGCGGTGTCAGGTGCGAGCCGGGCCCGCAGGGTGTCGAGGGCCCGCGTTATGAGGCGCGACACCTGCATTTGGGAGACGCCAACCACCTCTGCGATGTCGGACTGGGTCATGTCCTCGAAGAATCGAAGAAAGAGGACCTCTTGTTCCTGAGGCTCGAGGTCCGAGATGAGGGGCTCCAGCGAATGCCAGATGTCGGCCAGATCGAACTGCTCGTCGTCGCTGCCCAAAACCCGGATCAGACTTGTCTCTTCGTCCTCCGAGAAAGGAGCGTCGACCGACTTGGCGTTGTAGGCGAGAGCCGCCTCCATGGCGTCTTCGACCTCCTCGATGGGGCGGCCGAGCTCCTCCGCCATCTCGGCCGGGAGTGGCGCCCGTCCCAGCTTCTGGGACAATTCGGCCACGGCACGGTTGAGCTCCACCGTGGTGTCGCTCAGGGATCGGGGGACCCGCACCGACCATGTGGTGTCACGGAGATATCTCTTGAGGGTCCCGATGATTGTCTTCCGGGCATAGGTGGTGAACTTGACCCCGAAATCAGGGTCGAACCGGTCGATGGCATTGACCAGGGCGATCGAGGCGGCCTGTCCCACGTCATCAGCGTGGGCGCCTCCCCTGCGGTACCGGTTTGCGACCGATGCCGCCCAACCCTCATATCTGGAGAAGATCTCGTCACGAGCGTCCCGGTCGGCAGGCACCAACTCGAACAGCTCTTCGTCTGAGAGGTGCGACAGCGTCTGACGGCGTACCAGCTCGAGGTCGAACCAGACCTCGTTTCCTCGATGACCCCAAGCGTCGGACAA
>JARDZU010000226.1 GCA_029240695.1 Acidimicrobiia bacterium
TACTCAGCTGATCGAGGATCTCCGGAAGTGAGCGAGTGTTGAACCCGGTTCCCACGTTGCCCACGTAACGCAATTGTTTTCCGTCGTAAGCGGCCATCATCAATGAGCCAAGACTCCCTGTCCGGCTCCCCTCCCCCTCCGTCCAACCGACGACCACGACGTCGGCATCGAACGTGACCTTCACCTTGAGCCAGTCCTTTGACCGCTCCCCCGGCTGATAAACCGACGAGAGCCTTTTGGCCATGATCCCTTCCAGGCCCTGCTTCTCCGCCGCCTTGTAGAGCGCGTTTCCTTCCCCCTCAGTGACCGGCGACACCTGGATGTGTTCTGATGGGACGATCGCCTCCTCGAGGATTCGGCGACGCTCCTCGAGCGGTCTGTCGACCAGATTATCCCCGTCGATGTAGAGGAGGTCGAAGACGATGTAGACCACCGGTATCTGGCGCGTCATCTCCTCTATCTTCCGCTCGTCCCTCAGATGCATGCGCTGTTGGAGACGCTGGAACGAGGGCACCCCGTCGTCGAAGGCGACGATCTCTCCGTCGAGCATCGCCTCCAGGGCCACCACCTGGTCATGTAGCCGACGAAGCTCCGGATAGGCGATGGTGACGTCCTTGTCGTTGCGGGTGATGAGCCGGGTCTCCTCGTCACATTTGGCGATGGCCCGGATCCCGTCCCATTTCGGCTCGTATCCCCACGCCGGGTCGTCGAACGCCTCGGCCGTGAGAGTGGCCAGCATGGGCGTCGCTGGCGGTCGCCCATCGGCCTCAGGTCGCATATCTTTGGACATCATCGCCAGCCACTGATCCTTCCCATCCTTCGGCCCGGTGTGCACAAGGTGCCAGACACCGGCAAGACGACCCCCATCGAGCTCGAACGTGAGTCGGTCATCGGTCCGACCGACAATCTTGTAGTCACCGCGATCGAAGATCCGCACCTCCCCGCCGCCGTAGTCCCCTTCCGCTATGGATCCGGAGAAAGTACCCCACTCCATCGGGTGATCCGGGGTGCGGATGGCGAGATGTCGATCGCCCCGGCGCCGGGGCAGACCCTTGGGCACCGCCCAGGACACAAGCACCGGGGTATCCCCGCTCAACATCTCCAAGCGAACATCGTGATGGAGGCGGGTGGCGTGATGCTGCTGGATGACGAACTCGGTCCCGACCGCTGCGGTCAGCGGGTCGACATCGGGTTCGAGAAAGTCTCCCGCCGTCATTCCCACTCGATAGGAACGATTTGGTGTGTGTCCGAGAGCCCCTTCAAGGCGACGATCCTCGGCTCGCCCATGCGTATTCCCTCGAGCGAGCCGACAAGATCCCTGGTGGTCGAGGAGATCATGATGCTCCCCGAATCGGCGGCAGCAGCGACCCGGGCCGCCTTGTTGACGGTCAGTCCCAATAGATCGTCGGAAGTGCGGATCACCTCTCCAGTGTGCACGCCGACTCGTACCCCGAACGAACCGCTCGCCGAGGCCCGCTGAATGTCCACTGCCGCACGAACTGCGGCGCGTGCCGACTCGAAGGCAAGCATCGAGCCATCACCGAGCAGCTTGACCACGGTCCCTCCCTGTGCCGCCGTCACCTGCCGGATCGTGGATTCGTGTCTGCTGATCAGCTCGGCCCAAGCGGTGTCTCCAAGGGTCTCGGCGAGACCAGTCGAGTCGACGATGTCGGTGAACACCAGGGTCATGGTGCCCTCGAGAGCGGTGGAAGATCGGCTGTGCTCGTCCAGGATCGAGGTCACCAGGTCGTCGAGGGTGGTGGTCAAATCGACGCCAAAGATCTGGCTGTTTGGCACCGGAACCGAGTTGGTCCAGAGGATCACCTTCCATGCCCCGGCCTCGAGCCTCAGCACGGCGGTGTGCTTCATCGGAGTCTTCAACTCGGGTGTGATCACCGTCGTGGCGATCGCGGCCCATCCGTAGGCACCATCTTCGAAAGCATCGACCCGTTCGATCTGGATGTGAAGAGCGGGGATCTCGGCGATCTGCGTTTCCCGGATGGTGAGGAACTCCTCCGGACCGGCCCACCATTCGTCGACTGCGAATCCGAGAACACGCAGACTGGGATCCGCTGAAACCAGGTTGGCCATCGCAGCCATGTCGCCCGTCTCGAAGGCGAGCAGCACCCTGCGCGTCACGGACTCGATCTCCGGCGATCGAGTGGGCGGCTTCACCCGACGAGTGTATTCGACGGTCTGATCGCGTCCGGGGGGCGACAATCCTGAGGAATTCGCTGCGACGAGTATCTATCCATCCTTTGCGGGCGATTACGTGAGGCAAGCTGATTGGGGCCTCCGCCCCTCCGAGACGATGTGGAGGGATCAATTGTCGTCGTTCAACGCCAGGCTCCGCCTGCCGGGCCATACCCGTCTTCCGCTCGGTGTGGAGGTCGACATACTCAACGAGCGGATGACCTTGACGGCCGGTGAGCGAACCGTCGCCAATTGGCCGCTCGAGCAACTAGACATCGTCGTCCGTGCAGATGGGTTTCACATAAGGGTCGACGGCGAGGAGATGGTGCTCAGCGTGACCGACTCGAAGGCCTTCGCCGCCGCGCTGGGCATCGAGGCCTCACCAGTCCGCCCGGTCACCGCCGGTGTCGGTCAGACGAGCACGTCGCTCCGTCCAACCGCTTTTGCTCAACCGACTGACCCAGAGCTCGAAGATCTTCGACATCGGATATCCGATTTCGCTCGGGACCTAGCCGCGGATGCGGTGCCGCCCGCGGACGTATTCGCCAGGTGGCTGAGGCTGCTCAAGGAGATCAACCGGCGTCTCGGCGAGGGTTCGCTGCCAACCTCTCTGTTCTATCAGCTGAACACCCACCTGCTCGAGCTGATGCCCGAGCCTGTGCCGGCGCCGGCGACCGTCTAGCCGAGGGCGTCGGCGGGGGTGGGTGCCCTCACGACATGGACCCCCGGATTCCAACAGTTCAATCGAGGATGGCGAAGAAACGGGCCGGGGCGCCTTCCCCACCACTGACCTTGAGGAACGCCGCGCAGAACATGAACCGCTCGTCGGCGGGCACCGCGCCCAGATTGGTGAGCGTCTGCATGAGGATGGCCCCTGAGTCCCCGATTATCTCGTGAACCACGAACTCACTGGGCAGATAGCTCTGCCTTTTCGCTGCTCGCTCGGGGAAGCAGTCGAATCCGATCGCCTTCGCCCCTGTCCCTGCCAGCCAGCGGGCCGCTTCCGGCGTGCAAGCCGGAGACCCCACGTAATAGCGGGGGAAATCGCCCCAGGCAACGTCTGACCATCCGGTTCTGACGAGCACGACGTCCCCGGGTCGGATCTCCGGAGCGGCCGCCGCCAGGTCCTCGGGCGTGATGTCGTGGTCGGGCTCGATCGGGGTGAGGTCGATCAGCACCGCCTCGCCACAAGTGCGATCGAGGAGCACATGTTCCGCCGTCTCCCCATCGGCGCTGTAGTGCTTCGTGAAGTCCACATGCGAGCCGGCATGGAGCATCATCGTGATCTCGGAGACCATCCAGAACCCCGGTTCCTTGTGGTGCTCCTCGATCCGGATCGGCTGGTTCACCGATGGCGGGCTGTAGGTGTCCCTGCCGATCGGGACGGTCAGGTCGACGATCTTCATGGTCCGCTATGACCGATCGAGTTCGGATCTCTCTGCCTTGAGCGCGAGCACCATGTCCTCCAGGGTGCCATCGGCGACGGCCAGAGCGAGAACGAGACGATCCCTCACCGAGCGGGCAAACCCATTTCGATACGTGAATCCTGAAATCCTCGCCCGGTTGGAGACGACGATGTAGGAGGCTCCCCAGCCCTGACCAACCGAGTCAGAGTGGAAGATCTCGGCCGCCTTGGAGTACTCCCAGGAGCGGTTCCAGTTCGGGGAGCTGTAGAGGACGCGTTGCGTGGTGATCAGAGTCGTGCCGTCGGACTCGATGATTTTCTGCGTTCCGGGCTCCGTGACGAAGCTGTCGTGGTGGGTGCGACCGGGGTACGAGGAGCCGTTCGGGACTCGATAGTTCATGACCCGGGGGCCAGTTTTCGCCGTCCTTCCGCCGGCTCTGACTTCGACAACCCCAGACCCTTGGAGGACCAAGAGCGGGTTCTCGTCAGTCTTGAGGTCGACACCGATCGCCGTGCCCTCGACCTGCTGGTAAATCCTGTCGAGATGCCTCGCCATGTAGAGGAGCTCATCTATGTGCGCTTTCTCCGCGCTCGAAGCCGCGAGCAAACGATCGTCGTTCGCCGTTTCTGACACGTAACGACCTTTGCCCCTAAAGATCTCGTTCCTCCAGGTCCCCGCTCAAACCGGAGCCTAATCATCGAGGTGGCGCGGCGACGGGTAGCTTGGCCTCAGGAGGAGAGCAGGTCTTTCATCTGCTTGTAGATCAGATGTGTA
>JARDZU010000058.1 GCA_029240695.1 Acidimicrobiia bacterium
CTCGTCGATCGCCTATCAGGGTCGAGCCCGTGGAATGGGAGAGGGTCGGGTGCGCGAGATCAACGAGATCGGCCTCGAGGGGGTGGAGCCGGGGCGGGTGTTCGTGATCGATGTCCACCCGGGCAAGGCCCTTGGACGTCAGGGTCGGCCCGATCGGATCGGCAGCGAGAGCATGGCCTTTCAGGAGGAGGTGACAGCGGCCTATCGGGACCTGGCCGTGACCGAGCCTGGACGCGTGGTGCTTCTGGACGGCTCGGCCTCGATCGAGCAGCTGGTCGATCAGGTGATGAGGGAGTTGGGCCTATGAGCGACTCTTTCGACGGGGTGATTGGTCACGAGAGGGTTGTCGACTTGCTACGTCGTGAGGTGTCCACACCCGCTCAGGCTTACCTCTTCACCGGGCCCGACTCCGTCGGGAAGGCGACCCTCGCAGTCCGGTTCGCCGCAGCCCTGCTCTGCGCCGAGCGGGGGCAACACGATGTGGAATGTCGGTCGTGCCGCTTGGTGCGTGAGGGAGTCCACCCCGATGTGACCGTGGTCGAGCCGGAGGGCGCGACCAGTCTCGGCGTCGATCAGGCCCGAGAGGTGGTCACCCGGTCGTCTCTGCGCCCGGTCGAATCCGACCGATCTGTGTTCCTGTTACCGGAGGCGGGGACGATGACGGAGCAGGCGGCCAACGCCTTGCTCAAGACATTGGAGGAGCCGACCGCATCGGTCGTGTTCCTCCTCGTGGCGGAGTCCGAGGACGACTTTCCCGCAACCGTTGCCTCACGATGTCGCACCATTCACGTCGGCCGGGTGCCCCAGGCGACGATGGTGGCGGCGCTCGAAGGTCGGGGACTGGATCACGCGGTGGCCGAGGGCGTGGCAGTCGTCTCCGGTGGCCGGCCCGGTCTGGCCCTGGCATTGATGGACCGCCCTGAGGTCTCCCGGTTCCGCGACCTGTGGCTGGCGATACCCGGTCAGGTGACACCTCATCCGGGAGACGGCCAGCGGCTGGCGTCCAATGTGCTGTCTGAGATCGCCCCTTTGGTGGACCAGTCGGTCTCCGAGGAAATGACCAAGGAGCGGGAACAACGGGCCAGACGCCGCGCCGAGCAATCACTGTTGGTCAACGGTCTGGAGATCCTGGCCTCCTGGTACACCGACTCGGCTTCGTTGCAGATGGGTGGGCCGGTACGGAACAGCGATCTGCCCCTCGGGACCTTCACCGATGTGAGCCCGCGAAAGGCGGTCGCATCTGCGGAGAAGATCCTCGATGCCGTGGTCGACATCCAGGCCAACCTGAGGCGAGAACTGGTGCTGGCCAATCTCTTCGCCGGCCTCGGTTCAGAAACCTGACGGCCAGTTCCGTTGTGCACGCGTTTGCCGCGCGGCGCTCACCGAGCGCGCTGCACAGCGGAGACTTCACAGCGACGTGATACAGCGCAGACGACGGACCGTCTGGTGCTCATCGGCCGCGCTGCACAGCGTTGACTTCAGTGCGGCGTAATGCAGCGAAGACTGCCTATCCATTCAGGCATCCAAGCGACGCGCCGCCGTCAGACCGTCGGGTCCGCCGTGGGGGCATCATCTGGAACAGGGAACGCTTGCCCTTTACCATTGGGTCTGTTGCCGGAGTAGCTCAGTGGTAGAGCAATTCACTCGTAATGAATAGGCCAGGGGTTCGACTCCCCTCTCCGGCTCCAGCCGAGCGATCCCGACCGCTTAGATCTTTCAGCGACCGCCCTGTACCGTCCCGCTCATGGCTGACCAGGCCAACTTCGAACAAGATGCCATGCAGTACGCCCGGCAGTTGTACAGCGCCGCCATGCGCATGACTCGCAACCCGTCTGATGCCGAAGACCTGGTCCAGGAGACCTTTCTCAAGGCGTACCGGGCCTATCACACGTTCGAGGAAGGAACCAATCTCAAGGCTTGGCTCTACCGCATCCTGACCAACACCTATATCAACAAGTACCGCAAGGACTCGCGCCGTCCCTCCGAGGTCGACCTCGGTTCCGTCGAGGACCTCTACCTGTACCGGAACATCGGCTCCGAGGAGTCGGCGGAGGCCGCGCGATCGACCGAGGAGCGGGTTCTGGACGGGTTAGTCGAGTCCGACATCAAGAAGGCGGTCGAGGATCTGCCGGAGAACTTCCGCCTTCCGGTCCTGCTTGCCGATCTGGCCGGTTTCTCATACAAGGAGATCGCCGACATCCTTGACATCCCGATCGGTACCGTCATGTCGCGGCTCCACCGGGGAAGAAAGGCGATGGAGAAATCGTTGTGGGATTACGCAGTCGAAAGAGGCCTAGTGCCTGAAGGCGCGGAGCGACCATGAGCGGCCACGAATGTGACGACGCACTGACCAATCTCTATCAGTACCTCGACCGGGAGATCGAGGAAACCACGACGGCCGTGATCCGGGCTCATCTCGAGGACTGCTCGGGGTGTCTCAAGAGCTTCGACTTCGAAGCGAGGCTCCAGATCGTGGTCAGAGAACGTCTTGCGGAAAACGTCCCCGACGAGTTCCTGCAAAGACTCCGCGACGCCATCGCCCGTGAGGCGGCGTCTTCCTAGTTCCCCACTACCCTGCTGACCAGATGAAGCGATTCAGCCGCATCGCAACACTCGTCGTCCTACTCGCCGCTTACGCCGCTTTCACCATCACACCGGCACTGGCGACCGAGGGGACCGAGGAGGAGACCTCGACCACTGTCTCAGAGGAGCCCGCCCCGACCTCCGGGATCGAGCCGGCGGTCCCGGTCACCACCCCCGAGTCGACCGAGCCGCTCCCCGACTGGACATACCGTTACATGATCCCGACTGGGATCGTTCTCGCCGTGTTGGTCATTGTGATGACGACGATCCAGTATTTCACGAGGGTTGTTCGCAAGCGGTACCGAGTCGTCAAGGAGTGACTTCTAGCCGGTCCGGGTCGGGCCGTCTCGCCGGAAGGATCGCAGGGGGCTATCCCTTGGCCGAGACCTACCACAGCTCTGCCCTCGAGGCAGACATGACCCGACTCACCCAGCAGGTCTCGAGTCTTGTCACCGCGGCTACCGGGCTCGACCTCCCCGGTGACCCGACCACGATCGTCATCGGACGAGAGGAGTGGATCGACCGCAACGTCGCCAGCTTCAGCCACTTGATGAAGCCCCTCCAGCACCAGCTCACCGAGAAGCTGGAGGCGTCAGGCCCGGGGGGACGGGGCGTCGCCACTTTCGCCAATCGGATGGTCCAGGCCGAGCTGACGGCCGTCCTTGGAGTGATCGCTCGCCGGGTGCTGGGCCAATACGAACTCGTCCTCCCTACCGGCGAAGACGCCGATGTGGTCGCATTCGTCGGTCCCAACATCTTGCAGCTAGAGCGCGCCCACCAGTTCCGACCGGAGGAGTTCAGATTCTGGGTGGCGCTCCACGAGTTGACACACCGCGCCCAGTTCCAGGGCGTCCCGTGGCTCCGTGAATACTTCATGAGCCTGGTCACCGAGCTCGTGGAGCACTCCCGCCCAGAGCCGGGCCGGATGAATCGAATCATCGATGAGGTCACGCGCCGGCGCGGCCTGGGAAATCCGATCATCGACGAGCGGGGACTGCTCGGGCTTTTCGCCTCATCCGAGCAGACGGTCGTGATCGACAAGGTGCAGGCGCTGATGTCGCTCCTCGAGGGTCACGGCCATGTGGTCATGGACCGGCTTGGCCGGGAACACCTGCGCACGCAAGAGCGGATGAGCAACGTCCTCAAGGCCAGGCGGAAGGACAAGCGAACGGCGGCGTTCTTCAGACTCACCGGGATGGAGATGAAGATGAACCAGTACCGGATGGGGGAGCAATTCATCGAGGTCGTCGAACGTGAGGTCGGCTGGGATGCAGTTGGCCTCGCCTTCAGGGGTGCGGGGAGCCTGCCCACGCTCGAGGAGATCGAGAGCCCCGAGCGATGGTTGAGACGCGTCGCCTGAAAGAGCTGAGAAGGAGATCGGGCGATCTCCTTCGGCTCCCCTCCGGGGATCTGGTTGTCGCCCTGTCCGGGGGCGCCGACTCCGGCACGCTGGCTTACCTGATTCGCCAACTCGGCCGGGACCTCAGGGCAGTCCATGTCCACCACGGGCTCCCCGCGTCCGATCGTTTGGAGGAGGCGGCTCGAGCCATTGCAGCTGCAGTTGGAGTCGGACTGGAGGTGGTCCGGATCGAGATTCCATTGGGCGCGTCGATCGAGGGCCAGGCGCGCAACGTGAGATACTCCGCCCTCTTGGCGGAGCTGCGACCCGGTGAGACTCTGCTCACGGCGCACACCGTCGACGACCAGGCCGAAACCGTGTTGATGAGCCTTCTGAGAGGCGCTGGTCCGACCGGGCTTGCCGGCATCCCGCCCAGTACCGGGTCTTTGGCCCGCCCCATGCTCGGGGTCAGCCGGTCCGACACGAGGGAGCTGGCGGGCCTGGCCGGCCTCCCCTTCTACGACGACCCGTCGAATCTCGATCGCAGCCACCGCCGGAACGCGCTGAGGCTCGAGGTCATCCCCGATCTGGCGGCGCGGTTCAACCCGAGATTGGCCGAGTCACTGGCCAGGTCGGCGGCTCTGGTCCGATCCGATGAGTTCTATTTGCAGGAGGCGGCGGCCGCCGTCCCTCTCGTCGAGGCCGGCGCCTCGTTGTCGATTCCCCTCGGAGCGCTGTTTGCAGTCCCCCGACCCGTAGCGGACCGCGCCATCAGGCGAAGTCTCAGCCGAATGCGACCACCGTACGGCGGGACCGCCGACGAGATGGAAGGCATCTGGTCGGTGGCCAGTCGTGCCCGACCCTCCGTCATCCTGGGTGGAGGGTTGGAGGCAACCCTCGATGGCCCGATGCTTGTATTTCGCCCAGTGGAGGTCGCGTCGCCGGCCGGTACCCAGGTCGACCTGGGGGTCGGTGCCAACAACGTCGGCACTTTCCGGATCGATGTCGAGCGTGTCGATCGGGTGTGCCGGGTGGCGCCCATCGGCGCCTGGTCGGCCGTCTTTCCCTCCGACGTGGTCCTGGCGGCCAGAGTGGACACGGGCGGGCGACTCGTGGTCGCGGCCAATGACGAGACCGCCTGGTTGCCGGGGGAGCGGCGCCTTCCGGTGGCCTGGTATGTGCCAGGGACCAGCGGCTACCTTTCCGTGTTCGCCAGAGAGGAAACCGGATGGACATCAATCCCCTGATCACCGCCGAGGAGATCGACAACAAGCTCGCGGAGCTCGGGCGGCAGATCACGGCGGATTATGCGGGTAAGGACGTGTTGCTCGTGGGCGTCCTCCGTGGTGCCTTCATGGTGATGGCCGATCTCGCACGGCACATCGACCTGCCGGTGGAGTTCGACTTCATGGCCGTGTCGTCCTACGGGGCGTCGACGCAGACGTCGGGTGTGGTCCGGATCCTCAAGGACCTCGACGAGGAGATCGACGGTCGCCACGTGCTGATCGTGGAAGACATCATCGATTCGGGTTTGACCTTGAACTATCTGATGAAGAGTCTCAATGTCCGTAAGCCTGCCTCCCTAGAGATCGCGGCCCTTCTCCTCAAAGAGGGAATCCAGCGGGTTCCGCTCGAGGTCAAATATGTGGGGTTCCCTATCGGCCCTGAGTTCGTAGTCGGGTATGGCCTCGACTACGCGGGGAAGTACCGCAACTTGCCCTATGTCGGTGTCATGGGTGCAGAAGCCTGAGACCCATTCGGCTCTCCGCCCCCAACCAGGAGGGGTTCGACTATCCAGGGGTTTCCCGTAGCATTGATGTCTCGGAGTCTTCCCCGGAGTCTGTCTTGAGGTCTCAGTGAACCGAACCATGCGCACGCTCGTCGTATACGGGCTGTCCATCATCATGCTGGCCATCCTCGCTCAGTGGTGGTTCGACCAGGTCCAGGGTCCCGAGGTCATCGAGCTCTCCCAGTTCATCGACAATGTCGAGGCCGGCGAATACGAGCAAGTGGAGATGCTGGCGCGCTCCAACGAGCTCCAGGGCCGTCTCGCCAGCTCGACGCTTCCGGACGAGGCGTTCGACCAGGTGTCGAGCTATCCCGAGGGCGCCGAGGGCGACCTCGTCACCGTGATCCGCGAGTCGGGCACGCCGTTCAGCTCGGACCCCCAGCCCCCAGGATTCTGGGAGGTCCTGATCAGCTTCCTCCCGTGGCTGTTCCTGCTCGGCTTCATGGTGTTCATATTCATGCAGATGCAGGGCGGCGGGAACCGGGTCATGCAGTTCGGCAAGTCCCGGGCCAAGCTCGTGGGCAAGGAGCAGCCGAAGATCACCTTCGACGACGTCGCCGGGCTCGTCGAGGCGAAGGAAGAGCTCGAGGAGATCAAGGACTTCCTCCAGAACCCCGACAGGTACCGCCAGATGGGGGCGAAGATCCCCCGCGGCGTCCTCCTCTTCGGCCCTCCCGGTACCGGCAAGACCCTGCTGGCCAGGGCAGTCGCCGGCGAGGCCGGAGTCCCATTCATGTCCATCTCGGGCTCTGACTTCGTCGAGATGTTCGTCGGTGTCGGCGCCTCCCGTGTGCGCGACCTGTTCGACCAGGCCAAGCAGAGCGCCCCGGCCATCGTGTTCATCGACGAGATCGACGCCGTCGGCCGTCATCGCGGAGCCGGTCTCGGTGGTGGGCACGACGAGCGGGAGCAGACACTGAACCAGCTCCTCGTCGAGCTGGATGGCTTCGAGGGGAACAGCGGCGTCATCGTGATGGCGGCGACCAACCGCCCCGACATTCTCGACCCCGCCCTGCTTCGACCCGGGCGTTTCGACCGACAGATCGTGGTCGACGCTCCCGATGTCGAAGGGCGCAAGGCCATCCTCGAGGTCCATTCAAAGGGCAAGCCGCTCAACGACGAAATCGACCTGATGGTCCTGGCTCGGCGTACACCCGGATTCACCGGCGCCGATCTCGCCAACCTGATCAACGAGGCAGCCCTCCTCGCCACCAGGCGACGTCGCAAGGACATCGGGATGCTCGAGCTCGAGGAGGCCATCGATCGCGTCATTGCAGGCCCGGAGCGCAAGACAAAGGTCATGACCGACGAGGAGAAGCGTCTCATCGCTTATCACGAGACCGGTCATGCCCTTGTCGGGTTTGCCCTCCCCAACTCCGACCCGGTGCACAAGGTCACCATCGTGGCCCGGGGCCGCTCGTTGGGTCACACCCTCGCACTTCCCACCCACGACAAGTACCTGGTGCGCCGATCCGAGCTGGTCGATCAGCTCGCCATGTTGCTCGGGGGACGTACCGCCGAAGAGCTCATCTTCGCCGACCCCACCACCGGCGCCGCCAACGACATCGAAAAGGCCACGGCCATTGCCCGGCGGATGGTCATGGAGTACGGGATGAGCGACATCCTGGGCCCGATGCAGTACGGCAAGCCCAACGGCGAGGTGTTTCTCGGACGTGACTACTCACGGCAGCAGGACTACTCCGACGAGGTCGCCGCCAACATCGACAACGAAGTCCGCAAGATGATCAACGCCGCCCACGAGGAGGCCAGGCTCATCATCGAGCATCACAAGGACGCGATGGAGAGAATGGTCGCAGCCCTTCTCGAGAGCGAGACCGTGGATCGTGGAGAGGTGGCCGACCTATTCGCCGATGTTCCCAAGTGGGAGCACGCGTCGGAGGGGGCGATGCGGCTCAAGTATCCGGACAACCCGGTCATCCCCCAGCCCCGCGAAGAGCAGATCGCCGCGGCCGAGGAAACAGAGGACGAAGAGGAGCCGGTCTCCGAGTCCCTCACTCTCAACCGCAAGATCCGCCGCTCCACTCGCCCCGCCACCGACGCCGGTTAGCCCTACGTCCTACGTTCTACGTAGTGCGTTCGATCTTGAGGTTCCCCGAGACCAGTCGAACCTTGACGCTCACCTCACGCTCGGGGGGCTCCGGGCTCGGGTTCGCTGTGGGCAAGGTCACTCGTCCGGACAGGGTGTTTGCGTCCAGCTCGAGGCGGGTTCTGGGAGGCAAACCCAGCCGGACCCCACCTGACATCGACTTGATCCTGGCTGTAGCCCCGCTCAATTCCTCGATTCGGATGTTGCCCGACAACGTCGCACATGAGACGGTCCCGGCGCAGTTGACAATCACAACCGATCCCGATCGTGTCGAGAAGTCCCCGCCATCGACGACCTCCGACACTTTGATGTCCCCTGATGTCGTCACGCAGGTGGCCTCGCCGTTGACTCGCTTGCCACGGATCCCACCGCTCGTGGTCCTGGCCTGGAGGCGCTCCACCGTCTCGAACTCGACCTCACCGCTGACCGTGGTCACATCGAGCCGGCCCAGCCGGGGCTCGATGTCGATGTCGCCGCTGGCCGTACCGATCTCCATATCGGTCATCGGGGGCACGCTGATCGTCACGAATACTCGGCCGCCTCGGTCGCCGGAGGCGACGATGGCGTCAGCGGCCTGACGGATCTCGAACGTAGGGTCAGTGGTGTCGACCTTGAACCGGACCAGTCCCGGCTTACCGCCCTCCACGTTGACGCGGCCCGACCTGATCGAGACCCTTATGGTTGGGGTGTCGTCGACCGTGAGCTCACGGTCGATCACAGATCGATCGTCCGTCTGACGCTGCTGGATGGACTCTTCTCGTAGGCTTTGGTGCGGAGGGCGTCGACCACGAAGGTGTTGACCGAATCGCCGGCACCTTCGGCCGCCTCGGCGATCAGGTCCTTCAGATATCCGGGGAGTCGAAGGGTGATTCGGGCCTCGGCATCGATGGGCTCCCCGGTTGGCGGCGGAGGGGGAGGGACGGCAGACGGGTCCGGCCTGACCGTCAGCTCGGGGTCGCCGTCGACCAGCTGGATCTCGACGCGCTGACCGGCGAGCTGGCCATTGACCTCCTGGGCGGCCATCTCCACGACCTCCATCAGTGTCAACCTGATTGCCGGGCGCAGGACATCGAGCAGCTCGGACCCGAGGGCGGCGAGCTCGGGGTCCGCCAGTCTCAACTGGGCCTGTACCGCCGCCTCCATCACGTTGGCCGTTTGCGTCAGTTGCATTGCCGAATCCTATGTCGGGTGGGTCCACCGGGCTGTGTTGACGATGGTTCGGGTTGGGGGATCGATCGGATCTCGGTCCTTCTTCCTGAGGATTCGCCTGATTCTCTGACCCAACGCCCGCTCCAGGTCATCGGTGGTCTGAATGAACATTTCCGTCTCCTCTACTGGCTCCTCTGTGCGACATCATAACGATGTCACTATGACATCACTGTAATGCCAACATGACATCCCTGTCAAGTCATTTGGGAGTTTGACGGAATAGGAAGCGGTGGTCGGCCTATTTTCTTTGGGGATGAGTGAGATCGAGCCCAAGATCGAGGAGAGCATCGACCTCGGTCGCATCGAAAAGGCGGTGCGCGAGATCATCGAGGCCCTGGGTGAGGACCCGGAGCGCGAGGGTCTCGTCGATACTCCGGAACGGGTGGCTGCCTTCTATGCCGAAGTGTTCGACGGCCTCCATCGTGACCCTGGGGACGTCGTAGATGCCTTCTTTGGCGAGGAGCACTATCAGGAGATCGTGATGGTGCGGGAGATCCCCTTCTACTCGATGTGTGAGCACCATTTCGTGCCGTTCCATGGTCAGGCCCACGTCGCTTACATACCCAAGGGACAGGTCACCGGACTCTCCAAGCTGGCCCGACTGGTCGAGGGCTTCGCCCGTCGCCCGCAGATGCAGGAACGGCTGACGGCCCAAGTCGCGGACGCCCTGACCGAGCGACTTCAGCCCCTCGGAGTCATGGTCGTGGTCGAGGCGGAGCACCTCTGCATGTCGATGCGGGGCGTGAAGAAACCAGGGGCGACAACTGTGACTTCGGCGGTCCGCGGGATCATGGAGTCGCAGCCGGCCACCAGAGCCGAGGCGATGTCGCTGCTCTTCGGCACTACTCGCTGACGCTCGCCGTTCCAGGTCGTAGGTCGTAGGTTCTGAGTGTGAGTGTCTGGAAACTTCGCACGAGGGAGCTGGATGTCTCGAGGGGGGTGATCATGGGCGTGATCAACGCCACCCCCGACTCCTTCTCCGATGGTGGCCTTCATCTCGACGATGCGGCGGCAGTGGCCGCCGGACGGGCCATGATCGACCAGGGTGCAGATCTCGTCGACATCGGCGGCGAGTCGACCCGGCCCGGCGCCGAGGAGGTGCCCGCAATCGAGGAACTTCGCCGGGTGATTCCGGTCGTGGAGGCACTCGCCGCCGCCGGGGCTGTGGTGTCGATAGACACCTCGAAGCCGGAGGTGGCCCGGGCCGCCCTCGATGCCGGGGCCGAGATCGTCAACGACGTGACCGCCGCATCTACACCTGGCATGACAGATGTGCTCGGCGAGACGGGCGCCGGGGTGGTTCTCATGCACATGAAAGGGACGCCGAGGACCATGCAACGCGAGCCGACGTATGACGACGTCGTAGGCGAGGTAGCGACGTTCCTCGATGCAAAGGCCCAACTGGTGATTGACGCCGGGGTTGCCCCGGCAGCGGTCGCCATCGATCCAGGGATCGGGTTCGGGAAGACGGTCACCCACAACCTCGAATTGATCGACGGGTTGGCGCTGCTCGCCGAGATGGGCTTCCCGTTGGTCCTGGGGACGTCGCGCAAGGCGTTCCTAGGACGTGTGGCCCGGATCGAAGACCCAGCCCGACGCGACGGGGTCACCGCAGTCACCACCGCCCTCGGTTTCGAGCGTGGGGCAAGGGTTTTTCGGGTCCACAACGTTGTTTCGTCAAGAGCAGCGCTGAGCCTGGCCGCCGCTATCGTGAGTCCCCAGCAATGGGACGAATGGTCGCAGGATTAAAGCCCCGGGGATTCACCTGGGTCATCACCGATCGTCTCGCTGTCTCGGAGCGGGTGGGTGGCTCCGGCTTCCAGCATCGCCGGGTCCGACGCGAGGAGGAGATCACATGGCTGGTGGAGGAGGCCGGTATCAACACCGTGGTTTCCTTGCTCCCCGGCAACCAAAACCTGCTGGCCTATCGCGAGGCCGGGATTGCCACATTCTCGGTACCGATCGGTCCTGACCTCACCACCCACGACGTCGACGAGTTCTTCGCCACCCTTGTGAAGGCGACCGCCAAGCGACGATCGAGGGTCCTCGTCCACCGCGAGGCGATCGACGACACAGTCGGTGGGCTGCTCGGCGGGTTTCTCGTCGTCTCCGGGCTCGTCAACGACCCCATCCTCGCCCTGGCGGTGATTCAGCAGATTCTGGGGCGTGCGCTGGGGCCGGAGGGCCGCTCGCTCATCCCGGCATCCGCCGCCTCGTGACCGATCGGATCGAGCTCAAAGGAATCGAGGTGGTCGCCCGGCACGGGGTGCTCGAGCACGAGAAGCAGGAGCCTCAAGTTTTTCGGATCGATCTGACCCTGTATCTCGACCTTTCCAACCCCGGCACATCCGACAACCTCGCCGACACCGTGGACTACGGAAAGCTGGCCCAGGTGGCGCACGATCTGGTGCAAGGCGAGAGTCACGATTTGATCGAGTCGGTGGCCCAGCAGATTGCTGCGGCCGTGCTCGATGAGCCCCTTGTCGACAGGGTCAGGGTAACGGTGCACAAGCCCGAGGCCCCCATCCCCTTGACCTTTTCCGATGTGGCCGTCACTGTCGATCGATCCCGATGACCCGCTTCGCCATTGCCCTCGGCTCCAACGAGGGTGCTCGGCTGGAGCATCTGCGTCGGGCCGTGGCCGAGCTCGATGATTTGGGTTCGGTCGAGGCGGTCTCGGGTGTCTATGAGACGGATCCGGTCGGCGGCCCGGCTCAGGACCCGTTTCTGAACGCGGTGGCGGTCCTCGACACCGTCTCGAAGCCTCATGACCTCCTCGTGTCGCTCCACCAGATCGAAGCCGCCCACGACAGGGCACGGGAGGTGCACTGGGGGCCACGCACGCTCGATCTGGACATCGTCTCCAGCGATGGGGCCCCGGTTCGGATGCCCGATCTCGAAATCCCCCATCCGAGGGCAGCGGAGCGCCGCTTCGTCCTCGAGCCACTGTGTGATGTCTGGCCTGAGGCATTGGTGGGTGCGGGTTTGACGGCGGCGGCGGCCAGGGCGCTCGTCTCCGACCAGGGAGTGGCTCTCTTGGCGGAAAGTTGGCTCGAGGACGAGTCGGATCGATGACTCGGGGAACCCGCCGAGCACTCACAGTCAGCCGGACCCGTGCTAGGTTCCACTCATGGGAAGCGGCCGCGGCCCTCCTCTTGGTTCGGACATGCAGCAGGGTCCAGGACAGGAGGAATGATCTAGATGGCAAAACGGTCGCGGGAGCATCGCCAGGACATCCCCGGATACAACGATGGCCGCCCGAAACGCGAAGAGCGCAAGCAGCAGCATCGTGCCGTGCGACATCACACCCACCAGGTGTTGCACATGACCGACGACCCCGATGACGTGGTCGTGCCGGAGGTGAGAGGCACCGGATCCAATCATGAAAATCATCTCGCCGACCCACAAGATTTGGAACGTAGGAGATTCAAGGTCTGGAAGACCAAGTTCTGGAAGCGACGGACCGGCTACCACGACATGAAGTCCGAGATGGACTCGAACTGGCCGGTCATCACGCCCAACCAGCTCGAGGATCAGGCCTGACCGGGCGCGGTCCCACACTCGATTGGGCTGCCCGGCCCGCTGGCTAGCCTCGCCGCCACGTCGGCCGAGGTAGACCTGTGAGACTGACAATCGCCGGCCCGGGAAGGGCTGGAGGCTCCATCGCACTGGCCGCCGCTCGCTCGGGCCACCAGATAGCTGGGATCCTCTCCCGATCCGACGTCAGCCTCTACGGGCCCACCTTGAGCTGGGATGATCCCCTGCCAGAATGTGACCTCCTCTTGATCGCGGTGCGGGACGAAGCCATCGAGGAAGTGTCGAGTCGGCTATCCCCCCACGCCGGAAACGTGCCGGTTGCAGCCCACATGTCGGGGTTCACACCGGTTACCGCCCTCGACGAGCTCATGCACAATGGAGTTGTTACCGGTGGCTTCCATCCTCTGCAGACACTGCCCGACCCCGAACGCGGGGCAGCCGCATTGGCCGGCGCGTTTGTCGGCATCGGCGGAGGACTCGTGGCGATGGCCACTCTGACGGAGCTGGCCAGCTCCTTGGACATGAACCCGTTCCCTCTCGCCGACGAGTCGAGGCCGGCCTATCACGCCGGTGCGTCGGCGGCAGCCAATTTCGTCATCACCGCTCTCGCCACAGCCGGGGACCTGATGATCTCGGCCCGGATCGACCCGTTTGTCACCCGCCCGCTCGTCGAGCAGGCAGTGGCCAATCTCTATGAGGTCGTAGGCGAGTCACCGTTGACGGGCCCGATCGCCCGGGGGGACATCTCGACTGTGATCGGGCAGCTCGAGGCGGCACGTCGTACGTCGGACTCGGTGGGCGAGCAGTACAGGCTGATGGCTGAGGCAACGGCGATTCTCGCCCGTCGGAAGGACGACATCGAACAGTGGAGGTGACCGCCACCTTCGCCGACACGCGGGAGAAGTACCAGGGGACCGTTGGGCTCCTGCCAACGCTCGGGTTTCTCCACGAGGGCCATTTGGCGCTTATGGACCTGTTGCGCGAACGATGTGACACTCTCGTTGTCTCCCTGTTCGTCAACCCGACGCAATTCGACGATAAGGACGACTTCGCCGCCTACCCGAGGGATACCGAGCGTGACTCAGGGCTCGCCAAGGAGCATGACGTCGATTTGCTCTTCGTTCCGGAACAGGACGAGGTGTACCCCGTGGGTGAGACGACCATCGTCGAGGTGGGCGGGGTGTCACAGGAGATGGAGGGCCGCTACCGGGCCGGTCACTTCACCGGAGTTGCCACCGTGGTGGCCAAGCTCTTCGCCGGTTTGCAACCCGACATCGCCATGTTCGGTCGGAAGGATGCCCAGCAACTCGCCGTGCTGAAGTCGATGGTGCGCGACCTCAGGTTCCCGGTGTCAGTCATCGATGCCCCACTGGTGCGAGAGCCCGACGGCCTCGCCCTGTCCAGCCGGAATGTGAGGCTGTCCCGTATGGATCGGGAACGTGCACTTGCCATCAGCCGTGGTCTCTTCCAGGCTGCCGAGCAGGTCGACGCCGGCGAGCGGCGCGGCGAGCGTCTCGAAGGAACGGTCCGCCGGTCGGTGAAAGGGTTGGAGGTGGATTACGCGACTCTCGCCTCGCAAGACACCATGGTTCCGATCGATGAGCTCGATCGACCAGCGGTCCTAGCGGTCGCTGCCCACGTCGGAGGGGTGCGTCTCATCGACAACGTGACCTTCGACTGGGCTGACGGCAGGCCCGTCCCCGATCGAGGGTTGCTCCTCGCGAAGCCGAGCCGGCTCACGTAGCGGCCAGCACCCGACCGACCACTACCCTGCCCTGACCCGGCCACCCGAGCGACATGAGCGAGACATCCGACCAGGGCATAGACCCACTCGTCGCCGGGCGACGGGATCGTCATCAGGAGATCCTCGAGTCGGGCGGCTACCCCCATAGGTACGAGCGCTCCCACCTGGCGGCCGAGCTCCATGAGACCTTTGCCGAACTCCCTGCAGGGTCCGAGACCGATGACAGAGTGACAGTTGCCGGTCGCCTGATGCTGCACCGCTCCTTCGGCAAGCTGCAGTTCGGAACACTCCAGGACGACACCGGCACGATCCAGCTCTTCGTGGACCGGTCCACCATCGGAGA
>JARDZU010000227.1 GCA_029240695.1 Acidimicrobiia bacterium
AGCTTGTCCCGCATCCATTGCACCGCCTCTGCCCGGGTGTCGGTGCGACCGAACAAGTCGTTCATGTGGGCCACGTGGACCACGGATTGGAGACATAAGAGAATCGTGACCGCCACGAGGATCGGCGTCGGTGACCAGCCACGACGTTCGGTGATCGCGTCGGTCAGGCGAACCGCTCCTAGGGCGGCGAGGAGTAGCACGAAGGGAAACACCGGAAGCAGCCACCTGCCGAAGAACGCCGCCTGGTCGCCCATGAACAAGACATAGGCAAAGGGCGCCGGAAGCAGGATGGCGGCGACCTGGTGGTCCCGGATCACGGACCAGACCGTGCCGAGAACGGCCATGGCGCAAGCCAGCCAGCCGAGGCCCCAGGTGAGCACCCAGCCGTAGTACAGGTGACCGTTCTCCTGTGCCTGTCCGATCTTTGGCTCCCCGCCTCCGGAAGGGTCCAATCTGAGCACGTCATCGAGAACACTCTGCGTGTCCGTCAGCAGGGTGGGGACAGCCAGCAGGAAGGCAGCGATCGAGGATGCTCCGGCGATGAGTAGGCCGATCACCGCTCGGCTGTGCTCGGCGCGCCAATGGAAGAATGCGGCTGCCAGAAGGGGCAGGATCACGATGCCAGCGGTGTATTTGGTACCGATTGCCAGCCCCAGGCCGACGCCGGCGAGGACGTAGCCACCGAGACGACTGTTCCTAACGACGAGCGCGGATCCGAGCAGTGAGACGGTGCCCGCAACCATGGCGGCGACGTCGTTGGTGGCGAAGTGCGACCAGTGAACGGGGAGGAACGAGACAGCCATCAACGAGGCGGCCACGAGGCCGGCGCGGCGATCGATGAGCACACGCCCCACCAGGTACACGACGATGACGCCAACGGCGCCTACGAAGGCAACGACGACGCGAGCCACCAGATAAGGCATGGCCGGGTCGGACGCCGCGATGGCGGCCACACCGTCGCTGCCGCCAAACCAAACGGCGAACGCGATGTAGAAAACATAGGTGATCAGAGGCGGGTTCAAGAAGTAGCCAGGATCGAATCCTCCGGTCTGATGGAATCGAATTGCTCGAGGCACGAAGTGGGACGCCTCGTCGGGATTGAAGACCGCCGGGAGGCCATGGTCGATGCTCCATAGACGTGCCCCGAGAGCCACAGCAAAGATCAGGGCCAGCGCCACCCATGGCCAAACAGCCCCTTTCCCCGATCCCTCGACGGAGTCCAGTTCACCCGCTTCCGTCGGCGAAGCCACTGCCATTGCCTCCGAATGTAACGAGGCACTTCCGCGGTTGTGTCCGACGAGCGCAGTTCTCTTACAGTCTCTCTGTGCCGGCCCCCCATACGACAATCGCGATGCTTCATGTCGGTCGTTGTGGCAGCACGGTCGTGGCAGAGATGCTCGGCCGGCACCCGGCGATCTCGTGGGATGGTGAGGTGTTCGAGGACAAGGTCCGGTCCAAGATCGGGTTCGAGGACGTTCCTCCCCGAGAGTTCCTCCTGAACCGAATCGCTGACACTCCTGAGACCTATGGGTTCGAGATCAAGTACCTCCCATCGCACCACTCGCGGATCCTCGGTCTCGACCTAGGGGGCCTCCTCGAACTCACCGACTCGGTCGGCGTCAATCATTATGTGACACTGCACCGGCACAATTACCTGCGCCGCGTCGTATCCGGAGTGATCGGTCGCGAGAGGCGACGCTGGCACCGGACGTCGGACGAGACGATTCCGGACACGAGGGTCCGCGTCGATCTGAATGCGGTGCCGTTTGGCCCTCGCCAGCCGCTGCTCGCGGTATTCGAGGAAATGAAGCAGGGGGAAGTGGATCTGAAGTCGGCTCTCGCAGACCGGGCAGTCCTCCATCTCACTTATGAGGACGACGTGGCGGTCGATCCCGTCAAGGCCTACGCGTCCATATGTGAATTCATCGGCGTTGGTCCGGAGGAGGTGCGGCCCGGCCTCGACCGCACCGGGACGGATCGACTCGAATCGATGGTGTCGAACTACGACGAGATCGTCGCCTTGCTGTCTGGCACCGAATATGCGTGGATGCTGGACTAGAGCTCGCAAGTATGTTGCGCCGACGTCCTAAGGAACAACGAGCATCCGCCCCGTCGTCAATGGCCCCACCATTTTGGGTCATCGGAGCCCCTCGGTCGGGAACGACCTTCTTGGCGCGAGTGCTCGACCACCACCCTGAGATCTTCCTGACCAATGAGACCCGGCTCATGCTCCTGTTCAGCCGGATGCTCAATCGTTGGGTGGGGACGCGTCGTCTCCTCGCCACTTCGCGTGACGAGGTCATCGAGAGTCTGTGGCAGCAGGTCCCGGGCGTGGTCGAGCAGATATACCGCGATCTTGGGGCTCGACCGGGTCAGCGATGGGGAGACAAGTATCCCCAGTACGCCGACGGCGACCAGGACTCCGAGGCTCTGGCGACGATCGACCGACTCTTCCCGGAGAGCCAATATGTCCACATCATTCGTGATCCCCGGGCGGTCGTTGCCTCCCTCCTGTCGAAGGGGTGGCTCGGCTTCGACGAGGCCCTCGAGGCATGGCGGGTGTTCGTCACACATGCCCGCACTTTCGGAACGGAGATCGGAGCGGACCGCTACCACGAGATCCACTTCGAGAGTCTCGTCGAAGATGGACACTCGACTGTGGAGGGAATATTCACCTTCCTCGGCTTGGGAAACCATCCAGAAGTTGATGCCTTCTTGAGAGCTGAAGCCGATAAAAGGACTCCGGTCAGTGCTCCGACGGGAAGACCGGGCAGCGTCCATCGAGAGGCATGGGAGGGTCGACTCGACAACTCACAGGTCTCGATGATCGAGGCCGAGTTGTCGGGCCTCATTGGCGAGTTTGGCTATGGGTCAGAGTCAGACGTCTAAGACGGTCCTGGAAGGGCGAGGAAGAACGTGCGATCCGGCAGGTACCAGGGCTCGACGGCGAGGACGAGGTTGTAGCCAGCCTGGTCCAGCATCTTGTGAAACGAATCCGGTGTCGGCCAGAACGACTGCGGGTTGCCCCAAGACGAGAGCAGGCCTGTGCCTTCTTGGTAGAGACGTCCGGTGAATCCGAGCTCCTCCACTTCCTCGCTCAACGGATGCGTCGAGAGCCCATTGGCGAGGTGGGTGTCGATGATCAATGGTGCTCCCTTGCATCTGGCCAGGAGATCGATCTGGTCCGGCACTGTGAGGTGATAGAAGAGACCTAGGCAGGCCACCACATCGAACCCTGTCACGTCGAACTCTCGTACGTCCGACTCGACCCAGGTCACGCCCGGAGCGGGCACATTGCGGTCGGTGCGCGCATCCACAGCGGTGACCTCCCATCCTGCATCGGCGGCAATCATCGAGAACTTGCCGTGGCCGGCTCCCAGGTCGATCATCTTTCCCGGTGGGAAGAGCCCGAGCAAACGGCCGAAGATCTTGAGTCGGTCGCGAGCTGGAATGGTCAACGTCGGATCACCACTTGACCGGTGATCCGGGAAACCCGCCTGACTCGCGGAAGCCTGGTGTGCCTACTAGCGCGGATTGCACAGCGAGGATCTTGGCGCTATTCGACGACCTTTGCAGTGTCACCAAACTTCCGTGCCTCGGTCGCATCGTCTGGTGAGCCGAGGAGGCTGAAATCTCGTCCTTCGACATAGAGGACTGCGGTTAGGTTTCCTTGCAAGGCCTCAGTGCTTGGGATTCCGTCGCTGACCACGACGCGAACCTGTTGAGTTCCTGGCTCGACGAAGATGGCACCGATCGTGTCGCATGACGCGAGAGAGACGCCGGTCAGGTCGATGTAGCGCCAAGATGCGTCTTGTGCGGTGCTAGGGGAAGTACCGAAGTTGATCCCGCACGCAAGGTTGTCGAGCTCCACCGTGTTTGCAAGTTGCAGGCTGCCCGTTACCACGAGGGCGCCCGCTTCTGGGACACGGAGGTTCATCGTCAGGCCGTCGACCACTCCGTTGCTGTTGTCAGGGGAAGTGCCCTGGAGACGAAACACCGTTCCGAGGCCGACGCCACTTCCCACGATGAAGGTGTCATGGAAACGCTTCAAGAAGCCGGCCATCTGACCTCGAGTGACTGGATCGTCGGGGCAGTAATTGGTGTTGGCCGGCGGGTTGCACCCCTGGGTGATCCCGTTGGCCGCCATGAAGTCGATCGCAGTGTGGAACGTGTGCGAGTTCGGCACGTCCTGAAACTGGTGTGACGCATAGAGCGTGAGTGGCACAGCCATGAGGACGGCGACGACCACCGCGAGAATGGTGGATTTTTTCAAGACGATCTCCCTCTGTCTCGGCCTTGTTGAGCGGTCCGACGACCCTATCCGATCGAGCGACGAGCGGGTCGGCGAATGCTCGATTGTTTAAGTCCCTTGCACCCTGGGTAGGGTCGTCGCCGGCTCTACAGAGGAGGAAGACA
>JARDZU010000228.1 GCA_029240695.1 Acidimicrobiia bacterium
GTCGAGGTGGAGGAACTGGCGCTGTCGACCATGGAGAAGATCGTCAGCGGCGACATCAGGACCCAGGACGGGTTCTGGGTCTTCGCCCGCCTCCTGTCGGGCGAAGCCGGGCCCTCCGTCTGGCAAGACGCCCGGAGCCGGTGGGACGAGGTGCTGGGGGTGATGCCGGGCATGACCAGGAGACGCGTGGTGGAGGGTCTACCCGCACTCTCCCAGCCAGAGGTCGCAGCCGACGTGAAGAGCTTCTTCGCCGAGCACCCAATCCCTGAGGCTGCCCGCTTCCTAACCCAGAATCTCGAGCTCCTCGACACCAATGTCCTCCTTCGCGAGCGGGAGACTCCGGTGGTCACCGAGTACTTCCGGGATTCACCAACTTCCTGAGAAACGAGCGCATTGCTCCGCTGACCGATGAGTCCGGTCGGCCTCGCCAGTCCAAGAACTGAGACGGCGAAACGGAGTCATCATGACAACACCGGGTACCACCGAGAACTTCGAAATGGTCCTGACCCGCACCTTCGACGCGCCCGTGAGTGAGGTGTGGAGGGCATGGACAGAAGGCGACTACATCCGCGAGTGGTGGGGACCGAGTGGGTTCACCGCTCCGGTCGCCGAGATGGACGTGCGCGAGGGAGGGGCCTCTCTGGTAGCGATGCGAGCTCCCGACGAGATGAGTGGATTCGAGCATTTCAACACGTGGAGTTACCAGAAGATCGTGCCCGAGGAACGCTTGGAGTTCACGTCGCGATTCGCCGACAAGGACGGGAACGCGATCGATCCCGCTTCGGTCGGCATCCCTCCAGGTGTTCCAAAGGAAGTGCCCCACGTCTTGACCTTCTCATCGAGACCGGACGGGGGGACAGACTTCACCGTGACCGAATACGGATACACCTCTCCAGACGTGGTCGAGCTGTCGCGGGCGGGGATGGACCAGTGCCTCGACAAGATGGCATCGCTCCTGGCCCAGACTCCTCCACCAACTGATACATGAACAAGGGCCCCGGCTAGGCCGGGACCCTTTCGTAGAACGTAAAACGCTTGCTACTTCAGCTCGACGCTGGCGCCGGCGGCCTCGAGGACCTCCTTGGCCTTGTCCGCGGTCTCCTTGTCGACCGCCTCGAGCACGTTGGCAGGGGCGCCGTCGACGAGATCCTTGGCCTCCTTGAGACCGAGGCTGGTCAGGCTACGAACCTCTTTGATGACCTGGATCTTCTGAGCGCCGGCAGCGGTGAGGACGACGTCGAACTCATCCTGCTCTTCCACTGCGGCCGCAGCACCACCATCGCCACCGGCGGCGGGGGCAGCAGCGACGGCCACCGGGGCAGCGGCAGTCACTTCGAACTTCTCCTCGAAGGCATCGAGGAACTCCTTGAGCTCGAGGACCGTCATGCCCTCGAAGGTTGCGATCAGCTCATCGGTGCTGAGCTTGGTCTTGGTGGCCATTTCTCACTCCTCCTCGGCCGAGACGGCCGTTTCGGTTTCAACGGGCTCCTCCGCGGGCAGGGTGGCAGTCGATTCGCCTCCTGCCGGTGCGAGCTCGCCCGACTCTTTCTTCTCCAGAAGCTGTTGGAACATCGTTGCGGCGCTTCGATTGAATGACGCAAACAACCCGGCCGCCTGTACGAGCGGGGCCTTGGCGGCGCCTGCGATCTTCGCCAGCAAAATCTCGCGGGGCTCGATCTCGGCCAGCCGCGAGACTTCCTCCGGGCCGAGGATGGTCCCCGAGAGGACGCCAGCCTTCAGGATGAAGACCTCATGCGACTTCGAGAAGTCCTTGAGGGCCTTCGCCGTGGCCACAGGGTCGCTCTTGGCGAATGCGAGCGCAGTCGGCCCGAGCAGGTGCTCGTCGAGACCGGTGATCCCGGCGTCGTCAGCGGCAAGCCTGGCCAAAGTCATCTTCACGACCTTGTACTCGGCGCCACTGGCACGCAGGCTCGCCCGCAATTCCTGGACCGCCTTCACGGACAGGCCTCGGTACTCGGTCAGGAAGACCGCTTCGGATCCTTGGAGGCTCTCTTTGATTTCGGCAACAGCCTGGACCTTTTCTGGTCTTGGCATTCGCTCCTCCGGTCGGTAGACAACAAAACCCCTCGGTATCCAGACGAGGGGCTCACAGGAGCGACCTGCGTTGGCGGGAGAATCCCATTGAGCCCGAGGGCACCGACGGTCTGGGGCCGAGGTATTGGAGTTGCGGGGCGAATTGTACCGGGCGCCCAACGCTCGGCAACTCCGAGGTTCGTGCAGGCGGCGGGGAGCCGATCGGTGGTTAGGGTGGCTCGATGCCCGATTCAACGAGCGGCTACGCCCCGTCCGGGGATGCTCGCATCGCCTACGAGACGGCGGGGGCAGGGCAACCGGTCATCTTCATCCACGCCGGCATCGCCGACCGGCGGATGTGGCGTTCCCAGCTCGCGGAGGTCCCGCCAGGCTTTCGTTATGTGAGCCTCGATCTCCGAGGCCACGGGGCCACCGCCCTCACCGAGGCGCGATTCTCCAACCACGAGGACGTCCTGGCGGTGATGGACCATCTCGACATCGACAGCGCGGTGGTCGTCGGGTGTTCGATGGGCGGAGGGACCGCCTTCGACGTCGCCCTCTTCGCTCCCGATCGAGTCTCCGGTCTCGTGGTGATCGGAACCGGCGCGCCCGGTTTCGACGTCGACGAATACGAGTCTCCACAGTGGCCCGAGGTGCTGAAGGCGTACGAAGCCGGCGACATCGCCCGCGTGGCAGAGTTGGACGCGGAGATATGGGTCATCGGGTACGGGCGGAGCCGGGACGAGGTCGACCCGGAAGTCATGGACACGATGATCGAGATGGACCTGGTGATTCTCCCCATGGAAGACCGCCGGGACGAGCTGCTCATCCCTCTCGACCCGCCCCGGGCCGAGCGGTGGAACGAGATCGCGGCTCCGACATTGGTCATGGTCGGCGAGCACGATCTGCCAAATTGCCGTCAATCGGCAGAGCTGCTGGCCGGTGCCCTCAGCCATCACGATCCGATCGTGGTTCCCCACGCCGCGCATCTGCCGAGCATGGAGCAGCCGGAGGAGTTCAATCGCGCCCTGGTCGGCTTCCTTCAGGGCATATCGGCCTGATCGCGGCCATGAACGGCGCCTCAAACCCGAAGGAAGCCCTCACTTTCCAGATTCTCCCTGGACACCCCCAACGGGTCGCGCGACACTATTGACATTGAGAACAGGGGGTCTCCGTGTGACCGGGTGGGTTCCCTGACCGCCCCCACCCGCTCTTCGGACCCCAAATATTATGAGGGTCGCGTAACCGACAGTTGAGACCAGCCCCTACCCTGGTCCACAGACGAGTCGTCGGAAGCGTGCGGACGGTGGACCTGGCAGCCGAAGCCCTCTAAGCCCACGGGATTCCGAAGCGCGGAGATCCCCCCTGTTTCATTAGAAAGGCCCCCGCTGAAGCGGGGGCCTTTGTAATGAGTGGTGGGTTTGTGACCGGTGAGCTAGCCGGCCGCTTTGGCAAAGTCCTCGAGGCTTCCCACATCGACTTTGACCCCTGGGCCCATGGTCGAGGACAGCGTCATCTGCTTGAGGTACCGGCCCTTGGATGCCGCTGGCTTGGCTCTGAGCAACTCTGAGGAGAGGGCGGCGAGGTTGGACGTCAACTGGTCGACGCCAAACGAGACTTTGCCCACCGGGACATGGACGTTCCCGTAGCGGTCGTTGCGATATTCGATACGACCTGCTTTGAACTCAGAAACGGCCTTGGACACATCCGGCGTGACCGTCCCGGCCTTCGGGTTGGGCATGAGACCCCGCGGCCCGAGGATCTTCCCCAGCTTGCCGACCTCGGCCATCATGTCGGGGGTTGCGATGGCGACATCGAAATCGAGCTCACCGCCGGCCTGCAGCTTCTCGACCAGCTCTTTGCCGCCGACGATGTCAGCCCCGGCCTCGGTGGCCTCTTTTTCGCGGTCTGACGGGGCGAAGACCGCCACCCTCACATCCTTGCCTGTCCCGTGAGGTAGCGATACCGTGCCACGGACGAGCTGGTCTGCCTTTTTGGGATCGATCCCCAGCCCGAACACCGCTTCGACCGTCTCGTCGAATTTGGCGGGAGCCAGCGTCTTCACCAGCTCGAGGGCCTCTTCCGGTCCGTACGGGGTCTGCTTGTCGTACCGCATCGCGGCCTCGCGGTACTTCTTGCCATGTCTGGCCATGTTCTCTCCTTGTGGTCCAGGCGGCCTGTCGGCCTCCCACTTCCGGGTCAGCGAGGTCAGTCGCTGACGGTGATGCCCATGGATCGGGCGGTGCCCTCGACGATCTTCATGGCGCCCTCGATATCGACGGCATTCAGATCGGGCATTTTCGTCTCGGCGATCTCTTTGACCTGAGCCCTGGTCACTTTGCCGACCTTCACCTTGTTCGGCTCACCGGAGCCCTTGTCCACCCTGGCGGCCTGACG
>JARDZU010000229.1 GCA_029240695.1 Acidimicrobiia bacterium
CGATCTATCTCGAGGAGGCCGACCGTCTCGCCGACCAAATCGCCATCCTCCACGGTGGAAGGGTCGTGGCCGGCGGGACACCGGAAGAGTTGAAGACCATGGTGCCGAGCGGACTGGTCGAACTGAGTTTCACCGACGACGAGGACTTGGTGGCAGCTCAGAGTGCGCTGGGCGATGCCCATGAGCTGAGCCGGGTGGACTCGAACCTGGTAGTCGCCAGCAACGGATCGGTGGCCGACATAGCCGACATGTTCATCAGGCTCAACAACGCCGGTCTGGAGCCAACCGGATTCAATGCGAAGGCACCGACTCTCGACGACGTGTTCTTCAAGATCCTCGGAGAAGACAAGGAAGAAGCTCATGCGAACTCTCACTGACACCTGGACCATGGCCAAGCGGAGTCTCCGCCACACCACTCGCAGCATGGACACGATCATCACCGTCGTCCTGACGCCGATCGCCCTGATGCTGCTGTTCGTGTATGTGTTCGGCGGCGCCCTCGGGCCGCAGACCTCGGTGGGCTATGTCGACTTCCTGACCCCGGGCGTCGTCGTTATGACGGTGATCAGCGGGATCGCGTACGCCGCCTTCCGTCTCAGCATGGATATGCAGAAGGGGATCATCAGCCGTTTCCGGACCATGCCGGTGAGACCTTCGTCGGTGTTGAGCGGTCAGGCGATGTCGTCAACGGTTTCCAACCTGCTCTCCTGCGTCCTCGTGCTCGTGGTGGCATTTATCATCGGGTTTCGGCCGGTTGCCTCCCTTGCCGCCTGGTCGTTGTTCGCCGCCTTCCTGGTCCTGTTCATACTGGCCACCACCTGGCTGGCCATGTTCTTCGGCCTGATCGCCAAGACTGTCGAAGGCGCCGGCGCGTTCAGCTACATCCTGATCCTGCTGATTTTCATCAGCCCGTCGTTCGTGCCGACCGCCTCGATGGCGCCGTGGCTGAGAAGCTTCGCCGAGAATCAGCCTCTGACCCCGATAGTCGAGACGATTCGCTCACTCCTCATCGAGGGAACACCCGGTTCTCGAATTTGGGAGGCACTGGCCTGGGCGACAGGGATCCTCGTGGTCTCCTACACCCTGGCACTGGTCGCCTATCGCCGGAGCGAGCCGATTCCGGCCCCGCAGTAAGACATGTGCAGAACCTCGTGATGAGATTCACCCGACCCGGAAGGACCATTCGTATTCTCCCGGGTCGGGGAGGCCACTGATCGTGTCCCACACCACCCGGACGGTGTGCTCGCCGGGGGCCCATTCGGTGATCGTCGGGTTCTGGGGGGAGGGCGACCACCGGTAGACGCCCGTGCCCTCGACGAAGACGACGTCGGTGACCAGCCAGTCGTCGATGTAGATGTCTGCTCGGTAGGCAACCGGCAGATCGACCTCGACACTGGTTTGCGGGGGGACCAGGTCCCCCGGGTTGGGGGATAACGCCTCTATCTCCTCAGGCAGGACGAGCTCGTCGCCGGGCCTGTTGAGGGCGATCCCGAAGGCGATAGCCGCCACGGCGAGCAAGCCGAGCCCGATGTAGAGAAGTCGATAGGGCATCGGGTCGACCGTAGCGGTGAGCGGGGGCAATTACCCTGCCGCCAGACCGACCCAGGGAGCCAATTGCCCGACCAAGACACGATACGTGCCGCCTTCTCCGGCGAGGTCGATCCCGAGACCGCCCGCGCAGCGGTGGAGGCGACGATTGCGGGTCTGGACCGGGGTGACGTGAGGGTTGCGGAGAAGGTCGACGGGGATTGGCGCGTCAATGAGTGGGTCAAGGAGGCGATCCTCCTCTACTTCCGCCTTCGGGAGATGGACACCTTCGAGGTCGGGCCGTATGAGTACCACGACAAGATCCCGTTGAAGACCGGCCTGGCCGACCAAGGGATCCGGTTAGTGCCGCCTGGCACGGTCCGTTACGGGGCCTTTTGCGAGCCGGGAGTGATCGTGATGCCGGGCTTCGTCAACATCGGCGCCTACGTCGGCTCGGGAACGATGGTGGACACATGGGCCACGGTTGGCTCCTGCGCCCAGATCGGACGGGATGTCCACCTCTCCGGCGGCGTCGGGATCGGCGGTGTCCTGGAACCGCCGGGTGCCCGCCCGGTGATCGTCGAGGACGGCGCATTCGTTGGCAGCCGGTCGATCGTCGTCGAAGGGACGATCGTCGGCGAGAAGGCCGTGTTGGGCGCCAACACCGTGCTGACCGCTTCCACGCCCATCATCGATGTGACCGGTCCCGAGCCTGTGGAATTTCGAGGGCAGGTCCCGGCCGGGGCGGTCGTCGTTCCCGGCACCAGGCCCAAGGAGTTTCCCAGCGGGACCTACGACCTCACATGTGCGCTGATCATCGGCAAGCGGACGGCGGCGACCGACGAGAAGACCGCCCTCAACGACTTCCTCCGCGAGCTGGACGTCCAGCTTTGACCGATCTGGTCGAGACGGTCACCTGGCTGGTCGACATCCCTTCAGTCACCGGCGATGAGGCCGGTCTTCGTGACGCAATTGCCGAGCGTCTTGAGGGAATGCCACAACAGGCAGTCGCCGATTCTCTGGTGGTCGGAGAGCCGCGCGAGGGGGGTGTGATGCTGGTCGGGCACCTCGACACGGTGCCGCTTCAAGGTGAGGTCGGGGCGACGCTCGAAGGAGACCGGCTCCATGGCCTCGGCGCGACAGACATGAAGGGCGGGCTGGCAGTGATGATCCATCTCATCGAGGCCCTCGGCCCGGAGAAGGTGACCTGTGTCTTCTATGCGGGCGAGGAAGGTCCCCTGCACGGCAATCAGCTCGGTCGTGTCCTGGACGAAGCGTTCTGGCTGATCAGATCGTCGGCGGCCGTGGTGTTGGAGCCGACCGATCGGGCGATCGAAGCGGGGTGTCAGGGGGTGATCAATGCCGATGTCGTCTTCACCGGCCGGCCGGCGCACTCGGCTCGGCCCTGGCTGGGGGAGAACGCAATCACGAAATCGAGCGAGTTCCTCGCCTTCCTCGGGGCACTGGAACCCGAGTCGCACGTCGTGAACGGCCTCGAGTTCCTCGAGGTGATGTCCGTGACCGCGGCGCATGGTGGAGTGGCCCGGAATGTCATCCCAGGCGAGTTCGTGATGAACATCAACTACAGGTTTGCCCCGGATCGGTCCCATGACGCGGCGCTGGCCCGCATTCACGAGGTGTGCGCCCGCGCCGACCGGATCGAAGTGACCGACCTGGCTCCGGCAGGGTCGGTCGATACCGATCACCCGCTGTTTGAGGCGCTGATCGAGAACACAGGGGCGCCTTTGCGAGCAAAGCAAGGCTGGACGGATGTGGCACAGCTGTCTTCTGCCGGTCTCCCGGCCGTGAATTTCGGCCCGGGCGAACCGTCGCTCGCCCACAAGCCGGGTGAGTCGGTTCGTGTCTCTGACCTGGATTGGGCCTACGGGTCGCTGCTCGACCTGCTTCGCTGACGTCCGAGCAGCACCCAGACCGCCCATCCGATCAGTGCCGCCCAAACGAGAGCGGGACGAGCGAGGACCACCACCAGCCCGAGGCCGGCGACGATGAGCGTGGGTAGCGACGGCTTCCGGATGTTGGGCAGCACCAGAGCCACGGCTCCAAGGACCGCCCCGACCCTGATCAAGAGCCCTCCCAGGTTGCTGCCGCGGTCCTGGTCGTCGAACAGGACCATCGCCAGACCCATACCGATCACCACCAGCCCGACAGCACCCATGACGACGGCGGTGCTCCTGAGCTGGTTCTTCTGGGCCACGCCGTCCATTGTGGCGCGCGCAAAACCGGTGGTCGGCGGCTCGACGGCGACTCTTAGACTCCGACCCGATGCCGATAGAGATCGATATTGCCCATGTTGCGCGTCTGGCCCGCCTTGGGTTGACCGACGAAGAGCTCCAGTCGTACAAGGCTCAGCTCGGAGTGATCCTGGAGCACGCCGCCCGGGTCCAGTCCCTGGAGGTCAAGCCGAATGTGGAGGCGGCCCATCCGTTGGGCCTTACCAACGCGTTCCGCGACGACGAATTGCGACCGTCACTCGACCGGGATGAGGTGCTGGGCCAGGCTCCGGAAGCCATCGATGGGCACTTCGTCGTGCCTCCGGCGATGGGGATCGAATGATCGCCGCCAGCGCTTCCGAAGCCGGTCGCCTGCTTCGCTCGGGTCAGACGTCGGCTCAGGCCTTGCTCGAGGACGCGATCGACACCGCCTCTCGGACCGAGGCGCAACTGCACGCGTTTCTGACCATTGACAGCGACGGGGCGAGAGAGGCGGCCAGGCAGGCCGACGCCGATCTTGCCGACGGCATCGATCGCGGTCCTCTACACGGCATCCCCGTTGCCCTCAAGGACAACATGTGCACCCGGGGAGTGGAGACGACGGCGGCCTCACAGATCCTCGCCGGGTACGTCCCTCCCTACGACGCGACCGTGGTCACCAGGCTGCGC
>JARDZU010000230.1 GCA_029240695.1 Acidimicrobiia bacterium
CCGCATCTGACGTCAGGCATGGGCTCCCACCGTCACGGCGCCGATCGTGAGGGTCGGCTTGGCCTGCATTACCTCGCCGAGGAGATCTACTTCCTCGTCGAGCTGACGACGTTGGGCTGATGTCAGCGTGCCGAGCGGCTCGACGGAGACGGCGAGGTTCCGACCGGATCGCTTCTGGTGCCAAACGCCACCGACCACGCCATCGATCAGCATTACCGGGTAGTTGCCGGCCTGACCCGACGGGGTCAAAGCACGGATCGCCGCCACGCCCGGGTAGAGCAGGTTCCGGGGCTGACCGGCGACGACGAAGGCGTCGAAATAGGGCAGCAGGGTCATTCCCCGGTGGGGCTGATCCGGGGTGTCGATATCGCCGGTACTCACCCATGCTTCCTCACCTTCCATCTCTACTTCCTCCAGGCCGGAGGCGAGATCTCCGAAGAGATCCACTGCCCTCCGCGGCCGAATGTTGAGCCATCTGGCGAAATGCTGGGGTGTGGCCGGGCCGTAGGAATGCAGGTATCGCATGACGAGGGTCCGCATGGCCGCCGCGTCGTCGTCGGGTTGGAAGCCGGGCAGCCAGCGATGGGGGTTGGTGTAGGTCACGTTCCGACCCCGGTTCGGCCCGAAGCAGAGCACGCCGCGATGTGCGGCCGTGCTGGTCAACTGGCGCCAGCGTGGCCACTTGTCCTGGAACGCGTCCATTGTTCGTTCACCGGCCCACGGTCCGGTTCGGTCCACAATCGCCTCGGTCAGCTCGTCGACGGTCAGCTCGGCCTCTGCCAGGGAGTCGCCGATGGCCGCGATGACCTCGTCGGCCTGCTCCGGGGTGAATCGGACCGGCTCTGGATGCATCGGGACCGAGGGAGGCAAGGCCGATAGCGCTCCTGTCCACATCGGCAGATCGGCGGTGGGCAGCAAGTGCACAGTGCCGCGCGGACCGAAGGTCTTGACCAGGGTGCGCTCCTCCCAAAGGGCTCGCTGCACGTCGGTGCGGGTCGCCCCTGCGATGCGCCTCCCAATCGAGATCTCAGCGGCGCTGAGGACCTGGGCATGGGCTCCGCACATCACGCCGGCGATGTCGGCGGGGCTGAGGTCGCTTGCCGGGTCGATCAAGGCATGACGGGCCATCCGGCGGGCCGTGACCCCGGTCCAGGTCAGATACGTCCGGCTCGTCTCGATCGATCCTTACGGCGTGTCGTGTTCCGACCAGAGGTCAACCAGCTCCTGTGCGATGACATCCGGCTCGATTTGATCTGTCGTCAGTTGAGTAAAGCGGGCGTAGTCGGGGCCGCGCTCGTCGAGTAGCTCGAGGATTCTCTGCCTGGGATCTTCCACGTCGAGTAGCGGACGATTGACGCGGGACGAATCGCTGGCCACACGGTGGTAGATCTCTTCCGGTGACGCCACAAGGCAGAAGATTCGACCGTTCTCGCTCAGCACCCGCAAGTTCTCCTGATCGAGGAGCATTCGGCCGCCGGTGGCGATAACGAGACTTCTCCTCTGGCCAAGTTCCACTGCTAGCGCCCGTTCGATGTCCCGGAATGCAGATTCCCCCTGACCATCGAAGATCTCTTGGATTGGGCCATGACGTTCCTCGATGACGAGATCGGTGTCGACGAACTCACGCCCGAGTTTCTCTGCGACCAGCCGCCCGACGGTCGTCTTACCGGTCCCCATGAACCCGGTGAGAATGAGGTTGCTGTCGGGGGACATTTGTTCTGACGTTATCGACCGGGTCGCTCTCGGGCGGGACGGTCGTTTCAGGTGGACATCGGGTTCTGTTCGAGTGCCTCCAGGATGAGATCGAGGCCATACTCGAACTCCTTGTCGACGCTGTAGTCGGATCTCATTGCGTGCTCTCCGACCTCGACGAGATGTGGGTACTGGTCTGCCGTGACCTGTTCGAGAGTGGATCCCGTTGACTCGGTCATCTCCTTCGAGCTGGTGATGGGCAAACTCGTTTCCTGGATCACCTGTCCGTACACGAAGCTGTCGAGGAGCCAGAAGGCGTGGACGGCATTCTCGATCGAGAAGCCGGCCGACCGTAGGTTCCCGAGGATCGAGTCGATGTAGCGCATGGCCGTCGGCCCATTCGAACCGCGGGCTTCCAGCAGTCCGATCGCCCACGAGTGGTGGCTGAGCACCTCGCGGGCCGAGATCGCCCGTCGTCTCATTGCCTCTTTCCAGTCCGCCCCCTCTTGTGGAGTCTCAATTTGACCGAGGATGAGCTCGATGATGCCGTCGAGGATCTCCTCCTTGTTGGTGACGTGTTTGTAGAGCGACATCGCCTCGACGCCGAGCTCAGCCCCCAAACGACGCATCGTCAGGGCGCCGAGCCCGTCTCGATCGGCCAAATCGACGGCAGCCCCAAAGACGCGTTCTCTGGTCAGAGGTGGACGAGGTGAGGGGTCTTTGGTGGGTGTCACGTCTTGACAGCTTACTAAGTAACCCTTAGGATTACTTAGTAAGCCAGTCAGCGACAACGGAGAGGCACATGGCCACCCAGACCCAGATGACCGAGACCGCCAACACCGAGTTCGAACCTTTTCAAGTCAACGTGAGAGTGAAGATCTCCGCCCTGTGGACGGCGATGCTGTTCGTCTTCGCCTATGTCGACATCTTCGGCTTCTTCCGAGCCGACGTCCGAGCCGACGTGGAGGCCGGGGTGGTCGGCGGCTTCACCGTCAACCAGACGTTCCTCATGGCGACCACGCTCTATATCGCGATCCCCAGCCTCATGGTGTTCGGGGCCCTCGTCCTACGACCAAGAATCAACCGAATGGCCAACGTCGCATTGAGCATCATCTATGCGATCACGATCATCGCCGGGGCTGTCGGCGAGTGGAACTACTACATATTCGGCAGCGCTGTCGAGGTAGCACTCCTTGCGGCCATCTTTCACCACGCGAGGACCTGGCCCAAAAGTGTCGTCGGCACCCTTCCATAATCCTCGACAGCGGCCAGCAGGCGGGATGGGAGAAGAAGCCGCCGTTCTCAGAGTTCGTGAACCCGAGGTGGGCGTGACTGCCGCCGGCGTAAGTTCCGGATGTGTCCTCATTGGCGTTGATGGAGCAGACCCGGCTCGCGAAGGTGTTTTCGAGGCCGGTCTCGAGGCCAGGAGTACTCACCGGCGTCCTGTTGTTCGCCTCGTCGCTGCAGCCATCACTGCTGCCAAAGCTCGCAGTCACGCAGGGAATCGTCTCCGGGATTTCGTTCATGGTGGGGTATGCGTTGGGCGCCGGTTGGCAATGGGTCTGGAACTTCCTGGGTATGCCGAAGCCGCGTGGGAAGTGGTGGACCGCGCTCCGCTGGCTATCGGTCGCCATCGTCGCATTTGTTCTCCTGGCGGGGATCTGGGGTTTCGTCGGCTGGCAGAACGAGGTGCGGCAAACCTTCGGTATGGCGCCGATCTCCCCGGTGTTCTGGCTGACGCTTACGCCGGTCGCCTTTGTTGTAGCGGCCCTGATCCTGATTATCACCAGGTCCTTGTGGAGGCTCTTTCTGGCCCTGATCAAATGGCTCGACAAGGTGTTCCCGCTTCGCCTTGCGGTGTTGCTCAGTGGAATCGGTCTCTTGCTCACGATCTGGGGCGGCTGGAGCGGTGTCCTGGTCAACTCATTCTTCGCCGTGGCCAATCAGATATTCGCGCCGCGTGATGCGTCAACCGCCGAGGGGATCACCCAGCCCGCATCCGAGCTCCGATCGGGCAGTCCCTCGTCGCTTGTCCCTTGGGAGACGCTCGGCGAGAAGGGACGAACATTCGTTGCTACCGGCCCATCGGTCGACGAGCTGAATGCGTTCCACGGTCATGGGGCAATGGAGCCGATTCGAGTGTATGTCGGCCTCAAATCGGCTGATACTCCGGAGGCGCGGGCCCAACTCGTCCTCGACGAGTTGATCAGGACCGGCGCGTTCGATAGGGAAGTCCTCGTTGTCGCCAGCACCACCGGGACGGGTTTCCTCGAACCGAACGCCATGACAGCTTTGGAGTACGTCCACAACGGCAACGTCGCCGTGGCGGGGGCCCAGTACTCCTATCTGCCCAGTTGGATCTCGCTCCTCGCCGACCAGGACGAGGTAAAGGAGACATCCCAGGAGGTGTTCGCCACCATCCACGCCTACATGTCGACTCTTCCAGAGGAGGAACGGCCCGAGATCTACTTGTACGGCCTTTCGCTCGGTGCCTACGGAGTCGAAGCGATCCTGACGTCGATCAACATCGTGAACGAGCCGATCGACGGAGCCCTCATGGTCGGTCCTCCGTTCGTGAACAAGTTGTGGAACGAGCTCGTGGCGAATCGAGATCCGGGCAGCTCTCCGTCGACGCCTCTCTATCAGGAAGGGCGGACAGTGCGGTTCACCAATGAAGAGAGCGCACTCGACCAACCGGCTGAGGAATGGGGAGACACTAGGGTCGTCTACCTT
>JARDZU010000231.1 GCA_029240695.1 Acidimicrobiia bacterium
TCTCCTTCTTTGCCTGGCGGACCAGTGTCAGGTAGTCCTTCGGTCCGGTGTTGTAGTCGTCGAGCTGTGGAAAGAACCCGTCGGGCGCCTCGCCAAAACCGTCGGCGCCCAGCTCGAGGCTCTGATGTACAGCCATCGCGTTGTGCTCGATCTGCTCCTCGAAGAGGCTCGGTAGGACGATGGCAGGTGCGCCGGCCCGGACCAGTGCGTGGATGTGGTCGATGTCACCCGTCAGCGGTGAAGCCGACGGCAGGACCGGGTGGGCGAGATCGAGTCCCAGGTACTTGGTCGAGAGGTCGACACTCATTCCTCTACCTCCGCATACTCGGCGGTCCGATGAACGTTCACCATCTGTTCGTAGTAGTGCCACCGGTCATCGATATCCGCCTGGGCCCGTCGGAGGAGCTCTTCCTCACCCTCGGGATCGACCTTGCCCAACATGGCGAATCGAGCTTCCGAGCGGGCGAACTCCTCGAAGCGGATGGTCGGGGCACGGCTGTCGAGTCGTAAGCCGGGATCGCCCTTGGATTCTCGGGCCGGGTCATACCGATAGAGGGGCCAGTAACCCGAGTCGGTGGCGGCCTTCTGATGACTCAACTGATACCTCATGTCGAGGCCATGAGCGATGCATGGGCTGTAGGCGATGACGAGTGAGACTCCGCTGTGTTCCTCGGCCTCGGCAATCGTCTTGACGGTCTGGGTCGGGTTGGCTCCCATGGCGATCTGGCCGACATACACGTCGCCATAAGCCATCGCTATCTGACCCAGGTCCTTCTTGCCGGTCTTCTTGCCCCCGGCGGCGAACTTGGCAATCGCGCCTCGGGGTGTGGCTTTGGAGGCTTGTCCCCCAGTGTTCGAATAGACCTCGGTGTCGAGCACGAGGATGTTGAGGTTGCGCCCCGACCCCAGAACGTGGTCGAGACCTCCGAACCCGATGTCGTATGCCCAGCCGTCGCCGCCGACGATCCAGATGCTGGTCTCGATCAGCGAGTCAGCGACACCTTCGAGCCGCCTCGGCAGCGGGCCCTCCATGTCGGAGAGGCGCACCTTCATCTCGGCCACCAGTTCACGCTGGCGGGCGATGAGCGCGTCTTGCTCAGAGTGGTCAGGGTTCTCGGCCAGCTCCAGGATGTCGGCCGCCAGTTGTCCGAGCTCGGGGGCGAGAGCGGTGACGAGGAGAATGGCGTCGCTGCGTTGGGCTTCCATCGCGAGCCTCATGCCCAAGCCGAATTCGGCGTTGTCCTCGAACAGGCTGTTGGACCAAGCCGGGCCCCGGCCATTGCTGTCCGCCGTCCAGGGAGTCGTTGGAAGATTTCCACCATAGATCGAGGAACAACCGGTCGCGTTGGCCACGATCATGCGGTCCCCGAACATCTGGGTGAGGAGCTTGAGGTAGGGCGTTTCCCCGCATCCGGCGCAGGCTCCAGAAAACTCGAACAACGGCTCGAGCAGCTGGGATCCTTTCACCGACTTGGCGTTTACCAGCGTACGGTCGGTCTCACGGATGCCGAGGAACACTTCGAAATTCCGTCGCTCCCGATCGAGGTGGTCGTGCTTCGGCGCCATGTTCAATGCCTTGTGCCTGATCACCTCCTTCGACTTGGCCGGGCACACCTCGACGCAGATACCACATCCGGTGCAGTCTTCCGGCGCCACCTGGATGGCGATCCGTTGGCCTGCCAGATCCGTTCCGGTCGGCTCCTTCCACAAGAACCCTTCGGGGATGGTGGTGCCGGCGTCGAAGGCCTTGAAGCGGATGGCGGCATGGGGGCAGACCAGCGCACAACGGCCACAGTCGATGCAGATCTCGGGGTCCCAGATCGGGATCTCCTCGGCAATAGACCTCTTCTCCCACTTTGCGGTGCCGGTCGGAAAGGTCCCATCCACTGGAAGCGCCGACACGGGGAGCAGGTCTCCTCTGCCCGCCATCATCGTGGCGGTTATCCGCGTTACGAAGTCGGGAGCGACAGTCGGGACAGGGTCGGCCATCGCCCTGCCGTCGGCGACTCGCCCCACCTCGACCCGAAATAGCCCGGCAACGGCCCGGTCGACGGCGTCCTCGTTGCGAGTGACCACCGCCTGCCCCCTGTTGCCATAAGTCTTTCGAATGTGCTTCTTGATGGAGCTGACGGCGTCATCCGCGGGTAGAAGACCGGTGAGATGGAAGAAGCAGGTCTGAAGGACGGTGTTGACTCGTCCTCCCAGGCCGGCGTCACGGGCGATCTGAGCGGCGTCGATGGCCCAAAGCTGCAGCTCTTTTCCGATGACTTGAGTCTGGGCTTCTCTGGGCAGAAGACTCCAGATCGTGCCTGGCGGATGCGGACTGTTGAGCAACACCGTTGCTCCGGGTGTGGCGATGTCGAGGGCGTCGATGCCTTCGAGCAGATCGAACTGATGGACGGCGACGAAGTCTGCCTCGCGGATGAGGTAGGTCGACTCGATCGGGCGTGGCGAGACCCTGACGTGTGACACGGTGCGAGAGCCCGACTTCTTGGAGTCGTAGACGAAATAGCCTTGTGCGTGAAGATTGGTCGTTTCGCCGATGATCTTGACGGTGTTCTTGTTCGCTCCGACCGTGCCGTCCGAACCCATCCCGTAGAAGACAGCACGGGTGACATCATCGGCCTCCGACCACCACGAAGGGTCGAAATCGATCGACAGCCGGGTGACGTCATCGACGATCCCCACGGTGAAATGACGTCGTGGCGACTCGCGTTCCACCTCGCCGAAGACGCCGGCGACCATGTCGGGAGTGAATTCCTTGGAGGACAAGCCGTACCTCGCGCCGTATACATCGAGCGACTTCCCCGCTTCGGCGAGCGCGGCCACTACGTCCTGGTAGAGCGGCTCACCGACGGCACCAGGCTCTTTGGTGCGGTCGAGCACGACCACTCGCCGGACCGATGCCGGCATTGTCTCGACGAAGGTCGACGCCGCGAACGGCCGGTAGAGCCTTACTTGCACCAAGCCCACCTCGTGGCCCTCATCTTCGAGTCGACCCACCGCCTCGTGCGCAGCTCCCGACCCCGAGCCCATGATGACCATGACGGTCTCGGCTTCAGGCGAGCCCGAGTACTCGAAGAGGTCGTACCGCCGCCCGGTCTCTTCGCCGATCTTTCTCATTGCCGACGACACAACCGCTGGGACGGCGTCATAGAAGACGTTGGCGGCTTCCCGGGCTTGGAAGAAGACGTCGGGATTCTGAGCAGTGCCTCTCAGCACCGGCCGGTTGGGATTGAGCGACCTGAGGCGATGGGCGGTGATGAGGTCTTCATCGATCAGCCGTCGCAACACGCCATCGTCGATGAGTTCGATCTTCGATACCTCATGAGAAGTGCGAAAGCCATCGAAGAAGTGAAGAAACGGCACACGTGACTCCAGCGTGGAAAGGTGCGCGACGACAGCCATGTCCTGGGCTTCCTGGACCGACGATGACGCCAAGAGTGCGAAACCGGTTTGCCGCGCAGCCATCACGTCGGAATGGTCCCCGAAGATCGATAAGGCATGCGTGGCAACGGTTCTGGCCGCCACGTGAATGACCGTCGGGGTCAGCTCGCCGGCAATCTTGTACATGTTCGGGAGCATCAACAGCAGTCCTTGGGAAGCGGTGAAGGTCGTACTGAGCGCTCCGGCGGTCAACGCTCCGTGGATCGCCCCCGCCGCACCGCCCTCACTCTGCATCTCGACGACATCTGGCACCACACCCCACAGGTTCGACTTGCGAGAGTGGGACCAGGCGTCAGCAAGCTCCCCCATGGGGGATGCGGGCGTTATCGGGTAGATGGCGATGACCTCGCTCAGGAGATGGGCGATACGTGCCGCCGCCTCGTTGCCGTCGACGGTGGCCATTACGGATACTGCAGTGGATGGCATACAAGTCACCGTACGGCGGGCATGAGGCCCGCCCAAGGGGCTAAAGACCCAACGGCTGGTGCTGTCGGCACGCTGCTCGTGGGACCGATAGGTGAGGTGGAGTTCTCCCTCGACCTAGATGAAGATGATCTGTGCGCCATCCGAGAGCTCGATGAAGTCGGCGGCGTTGATGATTCCTTCGACCCGGTCATAGAGGTCAGCGGCTTCGAGGTGCATCATGTCTGCCGACATTTGGCACGCCCAAAGGTGGCCACCCGCGTCGGTGATCAACTCCAGGAACTCCGGCACGTCGGGCACGTCCAGACCTTCCATCTGCTTCTTCATCATGTGCGTGGCGAAAGAAGTCATCCCAGGGAGGCCCATGAGCATCGGTGACATGTGCGTGGCCGGGTTGCCGACGGGCGTGAATGCCAGGTGCCCCATGGTCTCCTTGTTGATGATGTCAAAGCCCCAGAAAGTGAAGAACAAATGGGTTTCGATTCCCTCACCGAGGGCGGCATTGGCGAGGACCAACCCGGGGTATGCCATGTCGAGGGATCCCTTC
>JARDZU010000059.1 GCA_029240695.1 Acidimicrobiia bacterium
GCCGATCTTGCAGAACTGCGGGATCCTGCTCCCTCAGCCTGGATTCCTACAGGGTCTTCGTGACCTGACCCGGAAACACGATGCCCTCCTGACTTTCGACGAGGTCAAGACCGGTCTCACCGTGGGCAGGGGCGGTGCCACCCGGCGTTTCGGGGTCCAGCCCGACATCGTGTGCCTGGCAAAGGCACTCGGTGGTGGTCTGCCTATCTCGGCAATCGGTGGCACTGATGAAGTGATGAGCCACATCGTTGACGGGACTTACGAGCAGGTCGGGACCTTCAACGGCAACCCGCTCTCGATGGCCGCGGCCAAAGCCATGCTCACCGAGGTCATGGTGGAGGAAACCTACGAGCATCTGGATCAGATCCAAAGCCGGATGGAGAAGGGCGCCAACGAAGTGGTCGGCCGGCATCATCTGATCGCTCACGTGGCCACGGCCGGCGCCAAGGGAAGCGTCATCTACTGCGCCGAGCCGATGCGCACCTATCGCGACTTTCTCGCAGTCGATGGTCGTTACGCCCAAGCGGCGTGGCTATATCAGTACAACCGCGGTGTTTTCCTGCCCCCGTGGGGCAAGGGTGAGCAATGGCTCCTGTCGGTCCAGCACACGATCGAGGACGTCGACCGCTACCTCGAGACCCTCGACGCTTTTGCGTCCGCGATCCGCATGTGAACCGACCGTAGACTCGCCCGACTCATGAGCGGCGTCGTCGAACTGGTCGATCTGGCCAAGTACTTCGGGGAGATCCCGGCGGTCGATCACATCAACCTCCGGATCGAGGACGGCGAGTTCTTTTCCCTGCTTGGGCCGTCGGGATGCGGCAAGACCACAACATTGCGCCTGATAGCCGGGTTCGAGCGTCCGGACAGCGGCGCCATCCTCATCGACGGGACGGATCAGTCAGGGACTCCTCCTCACAAGCGCCCGGTGAACACGGTGTTCCAGAGCTACGCCCTGTTCCCCCACATGGACGTGGCCTCCAATGTCGCATTCGGACTTCGTTACAGGGACGTGCCCAAGTCGGAGCAACAGGCGCGGGTGGCCGACGCCTTGGAAAAGGTGCGTCTCACGGGTATGGAATCTCGCAAGCCCACCCAGCTGTCGGGTGGCCAGCAGCAACGCGTCGCACTGGCCCGATCCCTTGTCCTGAACCCATCTGTCCTCTTGTTGGATGAGCCACTTGGCGCCCTCGATGCCAAGCTGCGCAAGGCACTCCAGGTCGAGCTGAAGCGTCTTCAGGAGGACCTCGAGATCACCTTCATCTATGTCACTCACGACCAGGAAGAAGCCCTGACGATGTCGGACCGCATCGCCGTCATGACCGAGGGCACGATCGAGCAGATGGGGACGCCGTCGGAGATCTACGAGGCCCCCCGGTCCAGCTACATCGCCGACTTCCTCGGCGTGTCCAACTTGATGTATGCCGAGGCTGTAGGCCCAGGACGAATTCGGCTGGGCGGCAGAGAGCTGGGCTGTGTCGACCGGGATGGGGCTGCCGGAGAAGTGACCGTGAGCATCCGTCCGGAGCGAGTGGGTATCCACGCCCCCGACTTCGGCGGGGAGAACATCCTGGTCGGAGAGATCGAGAGGGTCGTGTTCGCCGGGCCGCTCCTCAACGTCCTGGTCACAGTCGAGGAGGTGGGGACGGTCCAGGTGACCATTCCCAATCAGGGCGGGTCCTTCCCCTGGGACTGGCCCGACAAGGTTGCCCTCCAGTTCCCCGAGGACGCACTCAGGATCGTTTCGGAAACGGGCACCGCAACGGATGAGCTGGACCCCGAGTACGAGGAAGATCACGCGGATTGACGGGCCGCCAGGAGTCGGCGCCCGATCTTCCGCAGCTCTTTTCGCAGCTCATCAGGTGATTCCACATCGAACTCCCAGGGCAGGCCGAGCAGGTAACGCGCCAGCCAGCTCATGTCGTCGGCGCCGATGACGAGACGGGTGGTGTCGGCGCCTATCGGTTCCAGTGCTCCCACTGTGGCCGGGATCATGTGGGCGACGTGGTCCAGCGGTGCAAACAGCCTGACTTCGGCGCGCTGGGTGTATGCCTCGATCGCGACTCCTCTCTGGACGAGTTCGACCGGGTCCGGTTCGGGCCTACGCGAGGAGCGCATCCCGGTCACCCAGGGCTCGGAGAGGCGGTCCAACCTGAAGGTGCGCCAGTCGTCGCGATCGAGATCGAATGCGACCAGGTACCACCGACGCCCGGTGTGAACCAGGCGGAGCGGCTCGGTGTGTCTCTCCGTTACTTGGCCGTGGTTGTCGACGTATCCGAAGCGCATCCTCTGCCTCGTCCGAGCCGCTGAGGCAGCCACAGCGAGCGACCCGTGGTCGACGGAGTACGCGGAGGTGGACACGATGGACACCGTTGCTTCGGAGATGTCTTCCAGTTGGGTGCGGAGTCTCGGTGGCAGGACATGCTCCAGCTTGGACAACGCAGATAGAGACGCAACTTCCAGGCCGCCTACTGCCGTCGCTGTCGCCACTCTGAGCCCCAATGCCACGGCCAGGGCCTCCTCGTCGTCCAGGAGCAAGGGGGGGAGCTTGCCCCCGGCTCCGAGCCGGTACCCGCCGCCCGGGCCGGCTACGGCCTCCACCGGGTACCCAAGGCTGCGGAGACGGGTGACGTCACGTCTCACCGTCCGCGGAGTCACAGCGAGACGGCTCGCCAGCTCCTCAGCGGTCCAGTCGATACGTCCCTCGAGCAGAGCAAGGAGCTTGAGGAGACGTTCGGCGCTGTCCATGATCCTCGATTCTCGGCGGTTATGCGGACAGATCCTGTCCGCATCACATCGTACGGTTGACCGTAGTCGCAGGAAGGAAGAACATGCTCCCCAGCGCCGGTTTTCAGATGATTCGCCACCTCGATGAGCAGTTGCGTCAGGTGAGAATGCGTCGATTCTGGTGGAAGTACGTCCGCCCCGACCCCGAGCCAGTGCCGGTCGAGCGCATCACGGAGGCAGAGATAATCGAGCTCGTCTTCGGCCCACACTGCGAGGCTGAGGAGCCGATGGGTGCCTAGGAAGACCTGGTCACACTCGAGCGAGACCGATCTCGGCCCGATGACCAGCCGGCCTCTCACCCCAGAGAGGTTTCCCGATGCGGAGGTGGTCTTCGGCGAGCGTGGCGTTGCCAGAAGCTGCTTTTGCATGCACTGGCGCAGACCCGACGACGGTTTCGGAGACAAGCGGGACAATCGTGATCGTTTCGCCGAAGTGGTTGCCGAAGGACGACCGCCCGGCTTGATTGGCTACGTCGAGGGTGACCCGGTCGGCTGGGTTCAGGTCGGCCCACGTCACGAATTCCCGACGCTCGACCGATCCCGCCTGCTCAAGCGGGTCGACGACGAGGAGCCATGGTCGATCAATTGCTTCGTCGTACGGACGGGTTACCGGAAGCGGGGCGTCGGAGCAGCACTACTGAGCGCCGCCATCGCTTTCGCCAAGGATGAGGGGGCAGAAGTCATCGAGGCCTATCCGGTCGATGGCCCCCGGAGCTCTGCGGTGGATTATTTCACCGGGACGCTGAGCATGTTCGACGAGCATGGTTTCGTCGAGCTGATCCGACGCAACGACTCGAGACCGATCGTCAGATTGACGGTCTGACCCTCACATTTCGAATCCGGCCACCGACTCCAGGGCTGAGGCCCTTTCGCCTCGTCGTTTGCCCAGGGCGCGAAATAGGAGCCCGGCAATCGTGATGGCGCCGATGGTTACCACCATCAGGATGGTGGCCAGGGCGTTGAGAGAAGGTGGCGGAGCGAGCCGGGCGCCCGAGTAGAGCTGCACCGGGATGGTCACACTCTCCGCGCCCCCGATCAGGAATTGGCTGATGACGAAATCGTCGATTGAGATGGCGAAGACGATGGCGAGGCTGGCGACGAGCGCCGGAGCGAGAAGTGGGAGGAGCACGCGGCGCATCGCCTCGAATTGGGAAGCCCCGAGATCCATGGCGGCTTCCTCGTAGTCCCTGCCAATGGCAAACAGACGTCCCCGAACGATGATCACCACAAAGGAAATCGAGAACGTGACATGTCCCAGGAACTGAGTCCAGGTCCCGAAGGGAACGAAGTCGTAAACCTCGGCGAAGACCAGAAACAGGGCCACCCCCATCACGATCTCGGGGGTCACCAGGGGGATCAGCATCAACAGATTGGACGCCTTTACCCCTCTTCCTCGCCACCTCGCCAGACCGAGCGCAAGGGCGACTCCTATTGGAGTCGCGACGAGCATGGTCAGGATCGCCAGTTTCAGACTTTGGTTGAGCGCGAACCTGAGAGAGGGGTCGTACAACACCGATTCTGCAGCAGCCGGATCACCAACGTACCAGCGAGTGGAAAACCCCTGCCAGGTACTTCTCGACCTACCCGAATTGAACGAGAACAAAACGGCTATTCCCACCGGGATGATGGACCAGAGGACATAGAGCAGCGTCACCAGAGGCAGCATCCGCGATTTGCCCCAGGGGTTGGTAATCGCAGACCGGAGCCGTGAGGGCCTGGTCGCTGTCACTCTCGTGCCTCCTGCGACGCCCGAGAGATCGAGCGGAGGTAATACACCATCAGCCCGGCGATGAAGATCATCAGGATGATGGTCAGTGCGGCGCCAACCGCGCCCCCACTGGTGGTCTGATTGATGAATTGGTCGATTGTGTTCCCGTACATCCGGGTGCGAGGCGATCCCGACAAGAGGTTGGGCGTGTAGTAGTCCCCGAACATGGGGAGCATGATGATGACCAGGCCTCCGAGTACCCCGTTTCGAGACAGTGGCCAGGTCACTCGCCAGAAGGTCTGCGCACTGCTGGCCCCCAGGTCACGCGAGGCTTCGAGAGTGGCTTCATCGATCCGGTCCAAGGCGGCAAAGAGAGGCAGGATGAAAAACGGGATGTAGCCGTAGACCAGCCCGAGGATGACGACGACGTGATTGCCGGCGAGCCAGTCGGGCGGCACGAAGTCGATGGAGAACCAGCTTGCGATGGTGGTCAGCCACCTGTTGACCTGACCGTCCGGGCTGAGCAGATTCACCCAGGACATCATTCGCATCAGGTAGTTGATCCAGAAAGGCGCCAGGATCAGCAGCAGCCACAGCCAACGCCATCGCCCAGCCCTTCTCGACACGAAGTATGCGACCGGGTATCCGACGAGGACACAGATGAGCGATGCGACGAAGACATAGGCCAGAGTTCGAAGGGCGATCACGCCAAGCTGACCACCGAACAGTTCGGCGAAGGCCTCGCCAATGACGGTCAGGTCCCAGTAGAACGGGTTCCACTCCGGTGTGGCCCTCTGCAGGATCGGGTCGAGCTGGCCCATCGCGATCGCAAACACCGCGTAGAACGGGACCAGGAACAGGAGAATCAGCCAGAGCACACCGGGGAGGGCAAAACCGGGCCACACCCATCTTTTTTGCCCGACCGTCGCATACTCGGCCCCAGAGGCGAGATTGGTGGGCATCGCCCTTTACGCCGCCGTGTCAGCCACCCGAGTTGGCCCGATTCCATTGTTCCACCCACGCCGCCTCGGTGGCCGCGTCGAGCGGGCCCTGGACCCAGGCCGAGTCCAACTCGAAGTCCTCGGGTGCTACCAGGGCCGGCGCAAGGTGCGGAAGGAGCCATTCCTCGCTGATCAGATACTCGGAAGTGAGGCCGTTTTGTGGCGGCTGGTAGCCGACGTATTCGAAATTCTTCAGAGCATTGGCCTCGTCGAGCATGTAATTGAGGAACGCATGGGCCAACACAGGGCGCTCTGATCCCTTGAGCACAGTCATGGTGTCGCTCGATATCGCCCCCTTGGTGGTCGACCCCTCGCTTTTGGCGGGCCACACGTATCGCGTGGTCCCCTCATCCTCCCCACCTGGCCAGAAGTACTGGGAGTTGACCAGGTCGCCTGACCATGCCTGATGGATCGCGTATCTCCCCTCGGGCAGGCCGGCATAACTGCCATCGATCCGATACCTGATGTCGACGAGATCGATCAACTCGACCAGGGCGTCACCGGCGGCGACCAATTCGGCCTCGGTGGCTTGCGACGGGTCGGCCACCCCATTGTGGAACAGGGCGACTGGTATCACATCGGTGAAGGAATCGAGCATGCCGATCACTCCCGAGTATTTCTCGTTCCAGAAGACATCCCAGGGGTTGGCCTGGCCCTCGATGTCGGCGCTGTCGGCGAGGTCGATTCGCCACCCGATGCCGGTGGTGTAGGTCACGTAAGGCACCGTGTAGCGGGATCCCTGGTCGTAGTAGGGATCGGCCAGCTGGGGCCACACGTTGGCCTGGAGGTTCGACAGGTAGTCGTGATTGAGAGGTTGGATGAGAGAAGCGGCCACCGCTACCGGGACTCGCTGTGATGTGGGGAACCAGACGTCGAACTGAACCTCGCCGGACGAGAGACGGGCGAGGGCTTCCTCCTCGTTGACGAACGTGGTCACCTGGATGTCGACGCCGAGTGCTTCCGCAGCGAGCGGAATGGTCTCCGGGTTCAGGTAGTCCTCCCAGTTGTACAACAGGAGAGGCCCGGCCTCGGGCTCCAGCCCCGACTCGATGGCCGGGTTGTCGTCGAACAATGGTTGCTGCACCGGGCTGGCTGGGGTGCCGATCGCCAGCTCGGCGCTCTCCTGCCCCTCCCGGTCACCGCATGCGGCGAGCAGGCTGGGCAGGACGGGAAGCGCAATTCCGAGGAGCGCCGCTCTCTGCACGAAGTCCCTGCGGGTGTAGACCCTCCTCCTGTTCTGAGGGATCCAGTTCTCCCGGGGGTGATAAGCCATGTTTCCTCCTCGGCGCTGTGCGAGACACTAAACCGCTGTTCAGGTATCGCGTCGGTCAAACAGGGTATTGAGCGCCAGCTCGACGAAGTCGAACGCCAGCTTTCGCATACGTGCCGCGTCCACCGTGGGGTCCCGAAGCATGACCTCGATGGCGAGCCCATCGAGCAGGGCGGCGAGCTGGATGGAAAAGTCGGAGGCGTCCACATCGGTGAACTCGCCGGCCGAAATCCCTTCTTCGACGATCGACTCGATCTGCGCCCTCCATGATTCGTCGAGTCGCGCTCGGGCTGCGGCCAGTGTCGGATCGTGTCGCGACATCTCCCAGGCGGCCGGCCACAGCACCCACCCGTCGAGGTCTCCGTCGCCACGAGTTGGCTTGGGGCAACTGGCTTCTATGAGGATGTCGAGCTTGGCGGCGGCGGACGTCGCGTTGTCCAGTTCGCCTTTGACCGCCTCGTGGAACATCTGGTCTTGATACACGAGCGCTTCAGTTAGCAGAGCGGCCTTGGACGGGAAGTAATAGAGAATGAGGGCCGGGCTGGCCCCGATGTGATCTGCGATATCGGCGATGCGTGTCTCGCATAGTCCCCTGTCGGCGATGGTGGTGCTGGTGGCAGCCAGGATCTCGTTGCGTCGGGTGGCTGTCAGGCTTGGTCGAGGGCTCACCTGGCAATCTTGGCACAGCGTCGGCGACCATTGCGGCGGGGCCGTCGCCGCCGGTACGCTGAACAGCGGTTCAGGATCCCTCACGATGATGTCACTCGACCCCATGCTCAAGGCTCGATCTGTCGCTGTCGTCGGAGCCAGCGAGCGTTCGGGGTCAGTGGGCGACCAGACCATCCGACAGCTGATCTCGGGCGGTTTCGTGGGGGAAGTGCATGCCGTCAACCCGCGCTACGAATCGGTCCACGGCATCAGCGCCGTCCCTTCGCTCGAGGACATCGGCGCATCGGTGGACCTGGCGGTTCTGGCCGTGGCGAACGGGCAACTCGAAGCGGAGATGGAAAAGGTCCTGAGCACTGGCACCCGATCGGTGGCGATCTTCGCCAGTTGCCACGGAGAAGCAGCGGGTGGCGGGTCGCTTCGGGATCGACTCCGTGACCTGGCCGATCGAGGTGGTGTCCCGATCTGTGGTGGCAACGGGATGGGTTTTCTCAATGTGGAGGAGAGAATCCGGGTCTGCGGTTTCTACCAACCGGAAGACCTCCGACCCGGGGGGGTGGCCTTTCTCAGCCACTCTGGATCCCTGTTCTCCGCAATGTTGCACAACCAGCGAGGGATCAAGTTCAATCTCGTCGTCTCCACCGGTCTCGAGATCAACACGTCGATGGACGCATACATGCGGTGGGCGCTCGACCTGGGGTCGACAAGGGTCCTCGCCCTGTTCCTCGAGACGATCCGTGATCCGGACGGGTTTCGTCAGGCCCTCGGCAGAGCCGACGAGATGGACGTGCCCGTCATCGCTTTGAAAGTGGGCGCTACCAGCAAAGGCCAGGAGGCGGTTGCCACGCATTCAGAGGGGCTCGCTGGTGATGACGCCGTCTACGAGGCGCTTTTCGAGGCTCATGGCGTCCACCGCGTGTGGAGCATGGACGAGATGGCCGACACCGTTGAGTTATTCGCCTCTGGCCGCAGGGCCACCGCATCGGGTCTCGCCGCCGTCCATGACTCGGGTGGCGAGAGGGCACTCCTCATCGACACCGCCGATCGGGTCGGTGTCGAACTGCCGCCACTGGGAGAGAGGGCGACGACACGGCTGTCGCGGGTCCTCGACCCCGGACTCGAACCCGTCAACCCGATCGACGCCTGGGGCACGGGCCGGGACGCCGAGGAAGTGTTCGTCGAATGTCTGCAAGCTGTCGCCGACGACCCTGCGGTCGGGGCGGTCGCCTTCTGCGTCGACCTCACCGCCGAGGAGAAACCCGACTACGCCTATTCCGACGCCGCATTCACGGTGGCCGGCCTCACCGGAAAGCCGCTGACGGTGCTGAGCAATCTGACGACGACGGTCGATCCGGCTCAGGCCGCGCGACTTCGGGAAGGGGGTATTCCGGTCCTCGAGGGCACCGAGACCGGGCTCCGGGCCATACGCCACCTGCTGGATCGTCACGAACGATCGATACGACTGCCCCTGTCGTCGAGACTCAGCCCTGCATCCAACCCGGTGCCGGAGGTGGCGGGCGAAGCCGACGCACTCCACGTGTTGGACTCGTATGGCATCCCGGTGCCGCGCTTCGAGGTCGCTGCCGACGAGGCCGCACTATTGGAGGCGGCAGGGCGGATCGGGTACCCGATCGTCTTGAAGACCGCTGAGCCGGTTGACCACAAGACAGAGCAGGGCGGAGTTGTAGTGGGCCTCGAAGACGAAGCCAGGCTCGCGGATGCATACCGGGATCTGGCGTCCAGGCTCGGGCCCCGGGTCTTGGCGGCTGAGCAGATCCCGCACGGGGTGGAGATCGGCCTCGGGATGGTCGATGACGAGGAATTCGGCCCGGTGGTGATCATTTCGGCTGGGGGCGGTCTCATAGAGACCATGTCGGATCGGGTGGCCGTGCTCCCCCCTGTCGACAAGGCGGGGGCTGTGCGAGCTCTCGACCGGCTACGGATCCGCCATCTTCTCGACGGGGCCCGAGGGCGGCCACCCTCTGACCTCGACTCCCTGGCCGAGGTCATTGCCCGGTTCTCCGAGATGGCCGCAGATGGAACCGGGCAGGTCGGGGCCATGGACGTCAATCCTGTGATCGCCGGCCCGGCCGGAGCGGTAGCAGTAGATGCATTGATCAAGCCACGATGAGCGGCCCGGTCCTTCTCGTCGAAGACTCTGGGCCGATACGCCGTCTCACCCTGAACCGACCAGAGAAGCTGAACGCCCTCGACTCGGCCATGGTGGGGGCATTGTCCGAAGCTCTGGGTATCGCGGCGGACGACGTGACGGTCAGGGTGATCGTGATAGCCGGAACAGGTCGCTCGTTCTGCGTCGGCTACGACCTCTCCGAGGAATTGGCGCCGGAGAACGCCTTGGACGGTCTCACCAACAGCCTCGATCGACTGCTCGAGGTCTTCGACCACCCCCGGCCGATCATCGCCCAGGTGCATGGTCACTGTCTCGCCGGCGGGTGCGATCTGATGATGATGTGCGACCTGGCCGTGGCGTCGGACGATGCCGTGTTCGGACAGCCCGAGATTCGATTTGGCTCGACGGTGGTGGCTCAGGTGATGCCCTGGCTCATCGGTGCCCGCCGGGCGAAGGAGCTGATCATGACCGGGCACGACCGGCTGGACGCCGTGGAAGCGCATCGCATCGGCCTGGTGAATCGGGTGGTTCCCCGCCAAGACGTGGAATCGGAGACGATGCGCCTTGCTCGAGAGCTGGCTGTGGTCGATCCCGCAGTGATGACTCTCACCAAGAGGGCCATCAACCGATCCTGGGAAGTCGCCGGATTTCGTCAGGCTCTGATCGAGGGGGTCGAGCTGGGGGCCGAGATCGAAGCTGCCCGAGCTCCCGAACGCGAGGAGTTCGACCGCATCGCAGCAAGCGAGGGTCTCAAGGCGGCGATCCGCTGGCGGGATCAGCGGTTCGAGGGCTAGCTCTCCTCCGCCCGCTGCGCGTATCGCTGGGCGAAGATGATCGGGATGAACGTGATGATGATCACGAATACTGCGACCACGTTGGTGACCGGGCGGTTCCTGGGTCGGACCAGCGAGGAGAAGATCCAGATCGGAAGTGTCTGCTGGTTCCCTGCCGTGAAGGTGGTGACGATGATCTCGTCGAAGGAGAGCGCGAAGGCCAGCATCCCCCCTACCACCATCGCCGGGGCGAGCTGGGGAAGCAGCACATGGCGAAAAGTCTGCCAGCCACGCGCACCCAGGTCCATCGACGCCTCGAGGATGTTCGGTGAGGTGCGCCGCATCCTGGCGATGACGTTGTTGAAGGCCACCGCAACGCAGAACGTGGCGTGTCCGACCACGAGTGTCCAGAAGGAAAACGTGAGATCGCCGAGATTGATCGCGGACCGAAGGGCGATCCCGGTGATGATCCCCGGGAGGGCGATGGGGAGGATGATGAAGAGGCTGAGCGTGTTCTTCCCGAAGAAGTTGGTTCTCCACACCGCCGCCGCGGCGAGGGTGCCCACGATCAGGGCGATCAGGGTAGAGATGGCGGCTACCCGGAGCGAGAGACCCAACGCTGCCCTGATCTCAGAGTTCTGCCAGGCCACTCCGAACCAATCTGTGGTGAGCCCGGGAGGCGGGAACCGAAAGCTCGCCGATTCGGTGGTGAAGGCGTAGAGGAAAACGAAGAGGATCGGGACATGCAGGTAGACGAGGGTGAATCCCGCCGCCAGTTTCAACCCCAGGCTCGCCTTTGTCCTCACAATGCCTCGAAGGCCCCGAAGCGCCGGGCCGCCGTCAGATACACCGCCATCACCGCGATTGGGATGAAGGAGAACGCCGCGGCGAGCGGAAGGTTGCCTGCCACCCCCTGATAGGAGTAGATGGCAAGCCCGATGAACGGGCTGGAGTCCCCGATGATCGTCGGGATGATGTAGTCGCCAAGCGTCAGGGAGAACGTGAAGATCGAGCCTGCGGCGACGCCGGGAATGGCCATCGGCCACGTCACCTTTCGGAATGTGACCGCGGGTCGCGCTCCGAGGTCAGCCGACGCTTCGAGCAGTGACCCGGGGACCCGTTCCAGCGAGGCATGTATGGGGAGGATCATGTAGGGCAGCCAGATATAGACGAACACGAGGAATTGCCCGAAGAGAGAGATAGAAAGCGACGGTCCCCCGATGAACGGGGTTTCCAACAGGAACTGAAGTGCACGGCGCATCCCCAACCGTTCGACGAACCAATTGATGATCCCGTCGGCAGCGAGGATCAACTTCCACGAATACACCCTGACCAGGTACGACGACCAGAGTGGGACGAGGACCGCCAGAACCAATAGCGCCTTGACCCGTTTGTGGGCGTAGCGGGCCATGTAGTACGCGAGGGGGAAGGCGATGATCACCGACGCCACCGTCACCGCCGCCGCCATTCCCACCGTACGCACCATTACCGCGACGTTGGCGTCGGTGAACAGCTGACTCCACGAGTCGAGCGTCAGGCTGTCCCCGATCGCCCCGCTGAAGGAGTCCAGGGCGTAGAAGCTCTGGATGAGGAGTGCGCCAAGGCTCCCCCCGTAAACGCCAACCAGCCAAATCACAGGCAGAGCCAGCAGTAAGAGGACCTTCAGCCACGGCCGCTGGTGAAGGGTTCTCGCGATGCGATGAGTAAGGGTCGGGCCCTTGCTGTCCGTCGTCATGTGCGGTGTCCGATGTGGGTGGCTCCCCGACGGCCACCCACATCACGACTTACTCGCTCAGCGACCGCCGATCACTGCCAGGTAGTCGGTCACCCACTCGTGATAGGGGACGCACGAACCGGCCTCGGCAGTGCCATTGCAATCGTCGGTTGGTGTCTTCCAGAACAGGATCTCGTCGAAGGACTCACTGCCATTGTTGGCGCAACCGTCGGGGCCGAGCAGCTCGTTCCCCTCGCATGCTGCAGGAACCGCCGGCACAGTCCCGAACCAAGCCGCCAAGTCTCCCTGCAGCTTGGGATTCAATGACCATTCCATCCACATGTAAGCGCAGTTCGGATTGGGAGCGTTCGAACTCATCATCGTGGTATCAGCCCACCCAGTCGCACCTTCGACTGGCACCACCTTGTCGATCGGCGCGCCGCCCGCTTGCAGGACATTGGTTTGGAAAGGCCACGTCGATGAGGCGGCGACACCCTCGTTGGTGAAGTCGTCGATCTGGATGAATGCATCGTGCCAATAGCGGCCGACCAGCTCCCGCTGCTGGCGCAGCAGATTGAGGGCCGCCTCGTACTGCTCGGTGTTCAGCTGATACGGGTCTTCGATCCCGAGATCGGGCTCGGTGGCGCTCAGATAGAGGGCGGCATCCGCGATGTAAATCGGTCCGTCGTACGCCTGAATCCGGCCGGCGTTCGACTCGCCATCAGGGAGTGTTGTCTCCTCGAACACCACGCTCCATGAGTCGGGCGGGGTATCACCGAAGACCTCGGTGTTGTAACCGAGGACGTTGAAACCGGAGGAGTACGGGACTCCGTAGTGAGCTCCGTCGACGGTGTGCCACTCGGCGTCCTGAAGCCGGGGATCCACTGTGTCCCAGCTTTCGATCAGGTCGATGTTCACCTCCTGGACACTTCCGCCTGCGATCAGCCGGAGGCTGGAGTCACCCGATGCAGTCACCAGGTCGTATTCATCGGACCCTGTCATAAGGGCGACCATCTCGTCCGAAGTACCGGCGACCTTGTTCTCGACCATGCAGCCGGTCTCTTCTTCGAACTGTGTCACCCAGTCGAAGGCGGGGTCTGTGTCACCCCGCTCGATATAGCCCGCCCACGAAACGATGACGACGTTTCCCTCTCCCTCGCCGATCTCGGTGGGCAAGTCTCCGCTTTCCTCGCCTCCTGAGCTGGTACAGGCGGTCGCCAACAAGGCGAACGCCGTGACCAGGAGAATCAGCTTTCGTGGTCTCATTCGATGTTTTCCTCCTCGGGGATGTTGTTCCTGGCCCCGGCCAGCGCCGGGGCCCTCTCATCCGGCTCTCCGTCTCGAGGGCTCTCCTCGAGCGGTCGGCACGAATCCTTCGTCCAGGTGAGAGTCACCGCTCGCCCTATCTGGCGTTGCGCGTCGCTGTGATCGGAGGCGGTGTTCTGGGCGGCTACTTCGATCACCGTTCCACCGACATCGACGCGGAACCTCGTGTACATGCCCAGGTAGACCGCCTCGGCGATCGTCCCCTCGACGGCGGCCCTACCCGTCGGGACGACTGAGGCAGGCTCCTCGACGCTGATCTTTTCGGGCCTGACGGTGAAGTGGGCGGCCGACCCCATGATTCGCTCCGCCAATGGGCCCGATATCACATTGGAGGTGCCGACGAACCCAGCAACGAATGCGTTATGGGGGTTCTCGTAGACCTCCGACGGTGTTCCCACCTGCTCGACCCGGCCGTGATTGAACACCGCGAGCCGGTCGCTCATGGTCAGCGCCTCCTCCTGGTCGTGGGTCACATAGATGAATGTGATCCCCACCTCGCGTTGCAAGGTCTTGAGTTCCAACTGCATCGCCTGCCGAAGCTTGAGGTCGAGGGCACCCAACGGCTCGTCGAGCAGGAGCACCGAGGGTCGGTTGATGAGAGCCCGCGCCAGGGCGACCCGCTGTCTCTGTCCACCGGACAATTGGCTTGGCTTGCGCGCCGCGAATCCGTCGAGATGGACCATGGCCAGGGCCCTGGCAACCCTGCCCTCCTGGTCCGGCTCCTTGCGAACCATCGGCCCGTAAGCCACGTTCTCGGCCACTGTCATGTGGGGGAACAGCGCGTAGTCCTGGAAGACGGTGTTCACGTCACGCTCATAGGGCGGGACCCCGGTCACGTCGCTGCCATGCAGGAGCACACTCCCGCTTGTCGGGAGCTCGAACCCGGCGATCATGCGGAGACACGTCGTTTTGCCGCTTCCTGATGGGCCAAGCATCGAGAAGAACTCACCGTCGGGGATCTCGAGCGAAACCCCGTTGACAGCGACGACGTCGCCAAAGGACTTGGCGACGTCGTCGAGTGTCACTGCAGGCGGCATCAGACTGGTCTC
>JARDZU010000060.1 GCA_029240695.1 Acidimicrobiia bacterium
CACCGGCCGACCCGTACAGGAGCAGTCTGTCCAACGGCCACACTCCTGCCTGTTGGAGACGGACAGCCACAGCGAGCCCGAGGAGGAGGCCGAGGAAGAGGCCGCTCCAGGGTCGGGCTTGCTGTCGCACGCGGACCGTCTCTGCGTGCCCTTGATCGTTTCCCATCGTGTCCTCCTGTGCGCAGGAGAATCTACAAGTGTCCTTTTCGTGCAACCCGGATACCCTCACCCCATGCCCCGCATCCGTGCGACCTCGATCGACGAGCACAAGGCCCTCACCCGCGCCTCCCTGCTGGCATCGGCTAAGACCCTGATCGCCGACGCCGGCACGGCCGAGATCCCGTTGGGAGAGATCGCCCTCGCTTCCGGGGTCGGCCGTACCACCCTCTACGACTATTTCGTCGACAGGGACGACTTGATCGCCGCCATGGTCGAGGCGGAGTTGCCCGGGGTGATCGACGATCTCATCACCACGAGCTCCCGATCCGGGACGGCCGGCGAGCGACTGGCCGATCTCGCGGTGCGAACCGTCGAGTTCGTGGCCGGCGACCCCGTGTTCGGTCTGATCCTCCACCGTGAGGTCGGACGCATGGGTTTGGAGGCCCAGCAGAGGATCCGCGCCGCGCACTCGCATCTGGCCGAGGCCATGATCGGTCTCTATTACGAGGGCGTGGCGGCAGGGGAGTTTCGGTCGATGCCTGCCGAGCTCGCCGGACGGCTCATCCAGGACACCATCATGTCAGCGGCCAAATCGGTGATATCCGCCCCCGATCCGCAACAGCACACCCAGACGGTGACCAGCCACCTACGACAGTTTCTCTTAGGTGGTCTACGTCTCGACCGTTAACCATTTGGTAATCCAGATGCTCTAAACAGTGAGCAAGAGATGGAAGCTTTCAACCCAGACCATTTCCTGAACCGTGAGCTCTCGTGGCTCGGGTTCAACCGACGGGTTCTGTCCCTGGCGGGCCGGCCCGATTTCCCCTTGCTCGAACAAGTGAAGTTCCTGGCGATTTGGGCCTCGAACCTGGACGAGTTCTTCCAGGTGAGGGTTGCCGGCCTCAAGGAGCAAGTTGCTCACGGAGTCGGTCTGACGCCACCGGACGGGATCACGCCAAGTCAGCAGCTGGCGGCGATCCGGAGTGAGGTGGAGGTCCAGTACGAGGCCATCTCCAAGCAGTTCCTCTCCGAGGTCGCCCCGGCGCTGGCCAACGAGGGCATCGTGTTCAGCGACTACTCGACCCTCGATCCGGATGACAAGGAGTACCTCGACCACCAGTTCCGCGAGCTCGTGTACCCGGTGCTGACCCCCCTGGCGGTCGATCCATCACACCCGTTCCCCTACATATCGAATCTATCGCTCAACATGGCGGTGGTGGTCAGAAACCCGGAGACGGGCTTGACCAGGTTTGCTCGGGTCAAGATTCCACCGATCCTGCCCCGATTCGTCGTGCTTCCCGACCTGGAGCGATTCGTCCCACTCGAGCAGGTGATCGAGGCCCACATGACCGCACTCTTCCCGGGGATGGAGGTCCTCGGGCAGGATGCGTTCCGTGTCACGCGCAACGCCGACATCGAGGTCGAGGAAGACGAAGGCGGCGATCTGCTCATGGCCCTCGAGTCGGAGCTCACCCAGCGACGCTTCGGGAGCGTGGTTCGGCTGGAAGTCCATCCCGATATGCCCGACGAGGTGCTCGACCTGCTGATGCGGGAGATGGGGGCCTCCGAAGACGATGTCTATCACATCGAGGGTCCTCTCGATCTTGCCGGACTGATGGGGCTCTTCGACCTGGAGCGACCCGAGTTGAAATTCGAGGTCTTTGCAGGAGTCACTCCGGCGCGATTGGGCAGCTCTCCCGGGGAGCACGTCGACATGTTCCACGTGATCAAGCAGGGCGATCTCCTGACTCATCATCCCTACGACTCGTTCGGCTCCTCGGTCGAACCGTTCCTGGAGCGTGCAGCTCGTGATCCGAAGGTGCTGGCGATCAAGGTCACCCTGTACCGAACGTCGAGCGACAGCCCGATCATGGCCTCATTGATCAAGGCGGCGGAGAACGGCAAACAGGTGGCGGCACTCGTCGAGCTGAAGGCACGGTTCGACGAGGAGCGCAACATCGAGTGGGCCCAGCGACTCGAAGACTCGGGAGTCCACGTCACCTACGGCGTCGTTGGGCTCAAGACCCACACCAAGCTCGCCCTCGTGGTTCGACGCGAGGGCGTCGGAGTGGTGCGCTATGCCCATATCGGCACCGGGAACTACAACGAGAAGACGGCACGGACTTACGAGGACGTCGGGATGTTCACCGCCGACCCCGAGATCGGCGCCGACCTCTCCGATCTCTTCAACTATCTGACCGGGTATTCACGTCAAACCACCTACAAGCGGCTGGCGGTGTCGCCGACCGGGATCCGAAGCCGACTCACCGAGTTGATCGAAGACGAGGCGTCCCGCTCCGACGGGCACATCACATTGAAGATGAATTCCCTGGTCGACGCCGCAATGATCGAGTCTCTCTACGCCGCTTCCCAGGCCGGCACTCGTGTCGATCTGATCGTGCGAGGGATCTGTTGTCTTCGCCCCGGCGTGGAAGGGATGTCAGAGAACATCCGTGTCAGGTCACTGGTCGGCAGGTACCTGGAGCACTCCCGGATCTACCGATTCGGGTCGAGGGGACGCACCCGTCATTACTACATCGGCTCGGCCGACCTGATGCCAAGAAACCTCGACCGCCGCGTGGAAGCTCTGGCTCCGATCACCGATCCTGATCTCCAGTTTCGGGTCGACGAGGTGCTCGATGTCCTCCTCGCAGATGACAACCTGGCATGGGTCTTGCGTTCCGATGGCACCTGGGAGCGGGTCTCACCCTCTGCAGGTGTGGATGCCCACATAGCCCTGCAGGAACTGGCCCGCGCCCGGGCTTCGGCGGTTCTCTAACGCTGACTCCTGGCACTGAAGAGACGATGGGGGCCTGTCACACGCTTCAGCCCACCGAGCGTAGAGCCCCCGCACAACGTTCATCGCTCGTTCATCTGCAAGCAAACGCCCGGTAAACGACGCCCCATACGTTCATCTCGGGCGGTGGGTGTGACCCGCGGCCCCGATTGCGGAACGTTCCACGAAGAAGGAGCAAAAGGGATGAAATCCCGAACCATCCGTCTATTGGCCCTGCTTGGGGCCCTTTCCCTCGTCCTCGCCGCCTGCGGCGGCGACGGATCCAGTGACGCCACGACGACTGCACCGACCGGCGAGACGACCGACGGGGGATCTGACACAACGGAGCCTGCGACCGAGACGACTGGCGGTAGCGGCGGTGAGGCCTCTGGAAGCATCGTCGTTTCCGGGTCTTCGACGGTCGAGCCGATCACTGCGCGGGTTGGTGAGGCTTTCGATGGAGCCAACCCTGGTGTGGCCACCTCGGTCGAGGGTCCCGGGACCGGCGATGGCTTCGCCAGATTCTGCGCCGGCGAGACCGATATCTCCGACGCCTCTCGTCCCATCTCCGAAGAGGAGATCGCCGCTTGTGAGGCATCAGGGATCGAATACGTCGAACTGCACATCGCCACCGACGGGTTGACCGTTCTCACCAGTCCCGACAACGAGGCCGTGACCTGTCTCGCCTTCACCGATCTCTACGCCTTGCTGGGCCCTGAGTCGGAGGGTTTCGCCAACTGGTCCGACGCCAATGAGCTGGCCGCCGAGTTGGGGGCACCCAACGCCCCTTATGTCGAGGAGCCGCTGGTCATCACGGCACCCGGCGAGGAATCGGGCACCTACGACACCTTCGTCGAATTGGTGATCGCTGACATCTCCGAGGAGCGTCTTGGTGAGGACAACGACTTCACCAGGGCCGACTACAACGCGTCGGCCAACGACAATGTGATCGTCCAAGGGGTCACTGAGAATCCGACGTCATTGGGATGGGTCGGCTTCGCCTTTTTCGAGGAGAATCAGGACGTGCTGAAGGCCATCGAGGTCGACAGCGGCGAGTCCGGCTGTGTCGCTCCTTCGGCGGACACGATCGCCAGCTTCGAATACCCGCTCTCCCGACCGTTGTTCATCTACGTGAAGACCAATGACCTGGGAAGCCGCGCTGATCTCACCGCGTTCGTGGACTTCTATCTCTCCGACGAGGGTTTGGCATTCGTTTCGGACGCCGGATATGTCCAACTGCCGGCGGAGGACATCGAAGCGACCCGGGCGGCGTGGGACGGCGCCAAGGGTTGACGACACGATCCGGGGCCGGGGTGCGAGCCCGGCCCCGGGTCCTAACCTTTACGAGACGACGTATGGCCATAGTCGAGCAGCAGCGGGACTCAACGATCGACCTGACCGGTGATGTGCGCCGTCGGCGGCGTGAGGCGATCGTGAAGGCGGTGTTCTTCGGCGCTGCGGCGATTTCGATCCTCATCTCCATCGCCATCGTTCTCGCCCTGATCGGGAAGGCATGGGCCTTTCTCACTTCCATCGAGCTCGGGCAGCTCTGGGGGAACGGTTGGTTCCCACGACGGGGCCGATTCGATCTCATGGCGCTGTTCGTTCACACGCTGATGATCACCGGGATCGCCATGATGGTCGCTGCGCCGTTTGGCCTCGGCTCGGCCATCTATCTCTCTGAATATGCCCGCTCAGGAGTGCGACGTGTCCTCAAGCCGACCCTCGAGATCCTGGCCGGAATTCCTTCGGTGGTCCTTGGCTTCTTCGCCCTGCAATTCATCACGCCGAACATCGTGCGCGGCCTCTTCCCGGGCGCTCAGAGCGCCAACTTCCTGGCCGCGGGCATCGCAGTCGGGATCCTCACCATTCCGCTTGTGGCTTCGGTATCGGAGGATGCGATGAAGGCCGTACCCGGCTCTCTGCGGGAGGCCTCCTACGGATTGGGGGCAAAGCAGTGGCACACCGCGTTGCGAGTCGTGTTCCCGGCCGCAATCTCTGGCATCATCGCCGCCCTCATCCTCGGCATCGCCAGGGCGGTAGGCGAGACCATGGTCGTGGCCCTCGCGGCCGGGCTGAACGGGATCATGACCTTCAACCCCACCGAGGGTGGTCTGACTATGACCGGCGCTATCGCCAACCTGGCAGTCGGTTCCGATCAAGTAGCGGGTGACGTAGCCGCGTTCCAGTCGCTGTTCTTCGTCGGCCTCGTCCTCTTCGTCTTGACCCTGGGGCTCAATGTGGTCAGTGGCCGGATCGTGCGCCGCTACAGGCAGAGGTACTGAGATGGCGGTTGCCACCCCAGCCCTGACTCCAACCGACATCGTCCGCCAGTCGATCGAGGGACGTCGCTTCAGCCCGATAAACGCGCTGGTGGCCTTCACCATGCTTTTCACCCTGCTCTCGTCAGTAGTGATCCTCATCACGCTCCTTGCGGACACGATCGCAGCCGCCCTCCCCGTCTTCGCCTCCCGTGGTCTCAGCTTCGTAACCGCCAGCCTGTCCCCGACCGCCGCATCTGCGGGGATCTGGCAGGGGATCATGGGGTCGCTGGCGCTGACCGCGTTCGTGATCGCTGTTGCCTTCCCTTTGGGTGTGGCTGCCGCCGTCTACCTGGAGGAGTACGCGTCGGACAACCGGTTCACCAGGTTCATAAATGCCAACATCCGCAATCTGGCCGGAGTGCCTTCGATCGTCTATGGCATCCTCGGGTTGTTCCTCTTCGTCGAGATCCTGATGCGAGGTGTCTTTGGTGCCGAGGGCGGCATTGGCGGACGCAACGTGATCGCCGGCGGGCTCACCCTCGCCGTGCTGGTGCTACCGATAATGATCATCACCACCTCCGAGGCCCTGCGGGCCGTGCCGGGGGCACTCCGGGAGGCATCTATGGCGGTAGGGGCGACCCGCTGGGAGACCATCAAGCATCAAGTCTTGCCGGTGGCGATCCCCGCCATCCTCACCGGAACGGTGCTCACCATCGCCCGCGCCTTTGGTGAATCCGCCCCCCTGCTGCTCGCCGGCGCCCAGCTGTCATTGTTCTTCAGCGTCTCCAGCGAAGCGTCGTTCACCGACCTCATCACGACTCAGCCCTACACGGCGCTTCCCATCATCGTGTTCAATTTCGCCCGTCAACCTCAGGCCGAATTCGTGTCCCTGACCGCAGCAGCCATCGTCGTGCTGTTGGTGATGCTGTTGACGGTGAACGCCGCGGCCGTCCTGGTCCGCGACCGCTATGAACAGAGATATAGATGATCGATCAGGAAGGCGAGCCGATGACGACCCAAGCCGACACCAGCCGGAAGCAAGAGCTGCCAATCGAGGTGGCCCTCACCGATCACGGCTCTGTGTCGGAATCGGCTTCGGATCAAGCACTCCACGATCGGACTCCGATTTTCGAATTGCAGGGGCTGACCGTCTATTACGGGTCGTTTCGGGCGGTGCGCGATGTGGACATGCGCATCCACCAGAACCACATCACCGCCCTCATCGGCCCATCCGGGTGCGGCAAATCGACCGTGCTCCGCTGCTTCAACCGGATGAACGACCTCATCGAGTCCGCCCGGGTAGAGGGTCGGGTCGAGTATCACGGTGTCGATCTCTACGGCGAGAAGGTGGATCCCGTCGAGGTCCGGCGCAGGATCGGCATGGTGTTCCAGAAGCCGAACCCTTTTCCCAAGAGCATCTACGAGAACGTCGTCTACGGGCCGAGGATCGCCGGCTTCAAGGGCAACTACGACGATCTGGTGGAAGAGTCTCTGATCAAGGCCGCCCTGTGGGACGAGGTCAAGGACAAACTCAAGGAATCGGGCATGGCTCTCTCGGGCGGCCAGCAGCAACGTCTATGCATCGCCCGCGCCATCGCCACGAGCCCTGACGTCGTGCTTATGGACGAGCCGTGCTCAGCCCTCGATCCCATCGCCACGCTGAAGATCGAAGAGCTCATGCTCGACCTGAAGAAGGACTACACCATTGTGATCGTCACCCACAACATGCAGCAGGCAGCACGGGTGTCGGATCAGACCGCCTTCTTCTCGGTCAATATCGACGAGGAGGGGCAGCGAACCGGCTACCTCGTAGAGTTCAGCCAGACCGAGCAGATCTTCACGGCTCCTGTCCAGAAACAGACCGAGGATTACATCACGGGACGATTCGGATGACCAGCGCAGCAGACACCAATCTTCATTTCCACCAGGAATTGGAGGCCCTGGAGCACACGGTCCTCAGCATGGTCGACCGCGCCGAGCACATGGTCGAGATGGCCGTGGATTCGGTCACCACCGGGAATCTCGAGCTGGCCGATCGGGTCGTCGCCATCGACGAAGACATCGACAAGACCTATTTCGAGGTCCACCAGCTTTGGACGACCTTGATGGCTCGATTTCAGCCACTCGGCTCCGACCTGAGAAAGATGAGCGTCCTCCTCCAGCTCAACGCCACCTTCGAGCGCATGGGCGACCAGTGCGTGAATATCGCCCGTGTCACCCAGCAGAACGAAGGTTTGCCCCGGGTGGAGCGCATCTGCGACCAGATCCAGGAGATGGGCGACCTGGTGCGCCCAATGATCAGGACCTCGATCGAGGCATATCTGCGTCAGGACCTCGACGAAGCACGGCTCCTGCCCGCCATGGACCAGCCGGTCGACCGGCTCAATGCCAACATGTTCAAAGAGATCGTGGCCGTTGCTGCAGACCCGCAGATGCTGGAGTGGGCAACCAAAATGATGATGGCGTCCCGAGCACTGGAGCGGGTCGGGGACCAAGCCGTGGACTTCGCTGAGCAAACGGCATACCTCATCACGGGAAAACGAGCTGAGTTCGTCGAATCGGGCCTGGACAAGTCGGTCGATGACCCGGACGGATGAGCGCCGAAGGCATCGCGTCCTTGTCGTAGAAGACGAGCCGGGTCTTGCCGAGTCGGTTCGATACGCGCTCGACATCGAAGGATTCGATGTTCTGGTGGCGGACTCCGGCGTCGGAGGATTGGAGTCGGCGAGGGTCAACCAACCCGACCTCGTCCTCCTCGATTTGATGCTGCCCGGCATGTCCGGCCTGGACGTCTGCCGGCAGATCCGGCTGTCCTCCGACGTCCCCATCATCATGCTCACCGCCAAAGACGCCGAGTCGGACAAGGTGGCCGGCCTCGAGCTCGGTGCCGACGACTACATGACAAAGCCGTTTTCGATGCGAGAACTGGTGGCCCGGATCAGAGCGCAATTGAGGAGGGCGACGAAGAGCGGTGTGCTGGCCGAGTCGAACGAGGTGCTCCGCGGGGGCCCAATCGAGCTCGATATAGATGCCCATCAGGCCCGTATCGGCGGCGACCCGGTCGACCTCCGACCCAAGGAGTTCGAGTTGCTCGAGTCCCTGATGCGCAGGAGGAATCGGCTTGCGGCGCGCCACACTCTGATCGACGAGGTATGGGGCCCGAGCTACTTCGGTGACACCAAGACCCTGGACGTCCATATCAAGCGTCTCCGGCAGAAGCTGGAGTCAGACCCGTCGCACCCGAGTTTGATCGTGACCGTGCGGGGCCTCGGCTACAAGTTCATTGATGAGCAGTAGACCGCCGGGGAGGACGCCGCTCGCTCTTCGATTCGTCCTGTCCTTCGCCTTCCTCTATTTGGCTCTGATCGTGGCCATGGGCTGGTTCTTATCCCGGTCGGTCGAGTCCGCCTTTACCGAAGGGCTCTTCGACCAGGTCGAGTCGGCGGCTCGGATCTCGGCAGAAGGGATGCCCACTGACAACGCCGAGCTCCAGACGTGGGCTGACACGATGGCCGATGTCAGCGGTTACCGGTACACCGTCGTCGGACAGGACGGCGTCGTGCTCGCCGACTCTCATTCGGATCCGGCAACCATGGACAACCACTCCGATCGGCCCGAGGTCGCATCCGCGATCGCCGGTGACACAGGAAGGGACGCAAGGGACAGCGACACCACCGGGTTCGACCAGCTCTACGTGGCCATACCGACGGACGAAGGGGACATCCTTCGGCTCTCGGCTTCTACCAATGTCGTCGCTGCCGAGACGTGGCCCTATCGGAGCTCGGTGATCCTGGTCTCCATCATCGTGGGGCTGATCGGACTCGCCGTCGCCGCCTGGCTGGCCCGCCGCATGACACAGCCGATAGTCGAGTTGACCGAACAGACCAGAGCCCTGGCAGAAGAAGGTGTCGAGCCCAAGCTGACCCATTCGAGTGTGCGCGAGATCGACCAACTGGTGACTGCAGTCGCGGTTCTCGACGAGACCAACCGGTCTCGGTTGCTGGAGACGGAGCGTGCATCCACGACCCTGGAGGTAGTCCTCGGCGCGATGCCCCAGGGAACCATCCTGTTCGACGAGGACGACTCGGTTGTGTACGCCAATCCATCTGCCCACGCCCTGCTCGGCGGAATACCCGAGACCTTGTCCGGTCTCGTACCGTTCTCTTTCCAGGACGTGCTGCTCGAGGCGAGGGAGATCGGCTCGCCGACAACTGTGATCGTCGAGCACGGCAAGCCGGTGCGCCAGTTGCGTGGGATCGCGACCCCTTTCGCAGATGACAAACGCATCTTGCTGGTTGTGGTCGACGTCACCGAGCGGGAGCGTGCGGCGTCGGTCCGTCGTGACTTCGTGGCCAACGCCTCCCATGAGTTGAAGACCCCTGTCTCGGCCATCATCGCGTCCTCGGAGGCATTGCAGCTGGCTGTCGAGCGAGGCGACGACTCGTCCCTTGGCTTCGCCCGCCAGATCGAAGGCTCGGCGCGCCAACTCGATCGTCTTGTCGCAGACCTCCTCGATCTATCGAGATTGGAGCGCGATGACCCCGAACTGGACCCGTTGAGCCTCGATCACCTTGTTCAGGAAGAGCTGGAACGGGTCCGACCCGTCGCCGACGAGCACGGAATCGAACTCACTCTCGACGTGACTCCGATCCAGGTGGCGGGAAGCAGGCGCGATGTGGCTATCGCAGTCCGCAATCTGCTCGACAACGCGATCAGGTACACGCCTACCGGCGGGTCGATCGAGACCCGGCTGGAAGCGGTCGGGAATGACGCGGTGCTCCGTGTGAGCGACAGCGGTGAAGGCATTCCCACCCGTGACCTGGAGCGCGTGTTCGAGCGCTTCTATCGGGTGGACAACGCCCGGGCCCGGGCCACTGGCGGCACGGGTCTGGGGCTGGCCATCGTCAAACACGTCGTCGAGAGTCATGGTGGGAGGGTGTCGGTGGCCAGCGAGCTTGGTGCCGGCTCCACTTTCACCGTCCATTTGCCGATCCTCGAACGGCAAATCCCCGCTTCGAACTAGCCTGAACCGGGTTCCCACCATGTCGATTCTCGAATCAATAACGAGCCCTGCGGACTTGCGTGGCCTCAGCAAGGAAGAGCTGGACGCCCTCGCCGAGGAGATCCGCACCTTCATCCTGGACAAGGTGTCCAAGAGTGGTGGGCATCTGTCCCCGAATCTCGGCGTGGTCGAGCTGACCCTGGCCCTGCACCGCGTGTTCGACTCGCCCACCGACCGGTTCATCTGGGACGTCGGGCACCAGGCCTACGTGCACAAGCTGGTCACCGGGCGGATGGCGGACTTCGACCAGCTCCGTCACACCGGTGGCCTGTCCGGCTACCCGAGTCGCGAGGAATCCGATCACGATTTCGTCGAGAACAGCCATGCGTCGACCTCTCTCTCCTATGCGCTCGGCCATGCTCTCGCCGGCTATCCCGGATACACCGTCGCCATCATCGGGGACGGGGCGCTCACCGGAGGGATGGCCTACGAGGCGCTGAACCACATCGCGGTGACCCAGCCCAAGCGATTGATCATCGTCGTCAACGACAACGGTCGATCCTACGCCCCGACGGTGGGCGGCCTCGCCGCCCTCGCCAGCCTGGCCCATTACCGCATCGATCCCCGCTACGAGAAGACGAAGCGAACCCTGGGCCGGATGCTGAGGGGCCTGCCGCTGGTTGGCGAGACCGCCGATGAGCTGGCCGGACGACTCAAGGACGCTGTGAAGCAGATCCTGGAGCCCTTCACCGTCTTCGACGCGCTCGACCTCAAATACACAGGACAGATCGACGGGCATGACATCGAGTTGCTCGAGGAGACCTTCCACGCCGCCAAGGAGTTTGACCGACCGGTCGTGATCCATGTGGTCACCGAGAAGGGGAACGGATACCAGCCGGCAATCGAGGACGAGCTGGAAAAGCTGCACGGTGTGGGCTCCTTCGACCTGGCGACCGGCAAGGCGATCAAAGAGGAGCTCAGGCTTACCGACGTCGCCGGGAACGCGGTAGCCGAGGCTGCTGCTGCCAGGCCAGATCTCGTCGGGATCTCGGCGGCGATGGTCACCACTGCGGGACTGATGCAGATGTGGCAGCGGTTTCCTGACCGGGTGTTCGACACCGGGATTTCGGAGCAGCATGCGGTGACGTTGGCCGCTGGCATGGCAATGGCCGGGAAGCGGCCGGTGGTGGCCGTCTACTCCGCCTTCCTCCAGCGCGCCTTCGATCAGATCATCGCCGATGTCGCTCTCCATGACCTTCCGGTGACCTTCCTCGTCGACCGGTCCGGAATCACCGGCCCCGACGGCCCCTCCCATCACGGTGTGTTCGACCTGTCCTATTTGCGCCTCATCCCCAACATGGTGGTGGGAGCACCCGCCGACGCCGCCGAACTATGCGCCATGATCGAAACCGCGGTGGACCATGACGGCCCTATCGCCATCCGTTATCCGAAAGGGGCGGCGGTATCGGTGCCGGCAGTACCGGTCGCGGCTTTGCCGATCGGTGAGGCGCAGCTCCTCTCCGAAGGGACCGATGTGCTCTTGGTGGCAGTGGGCCGGATGGTGGAAGTCGCCGAGAAGGCTGCCGTCGACATCAGGACCAAGGGACTCTCAGTCGGTGTGGTCAACGCCAGATGGGTGAAGCCGCTCGATCCACGAATCCTGGAATGGGCAGCGCCGGCCCGTCATGTGGTCACTGTCGAGGACAACGTCGTCGCCGGAGGGTTTGGCGCCTCGGTCATGGAGGCCTTTGCCGAGGCGGGTCAGGTCAAGGAAATCACATGCATCGGCATCCCCGACCACTTCCTCCCGTTTGGTTCCCCGTCCGACATCGCCCACTCGGTCGGTCTCGATCCCGACTCGGTCGCATCTAGAGTCGTCGCCTTGCTGGGCTAGAGGACCGCTTCCAGGAACCTCTTGGTCTGGGCGTGCTGAGGGTTCGCGATCACAGAGGCCGGCGAGCCCTTCTCGACGATGTTCCCCTCGTGAACGAAGGCCATCGTGGTGGCCACCTCCCGGGCGAAGCCCATCTCGTGGGTGACGACCATCATCGTCATCTTCGTCTCAGTCGCCAGGCTCCTCATCACCGAGAGCACTTCTGAGATCAACTCGGGGTCGAGAGCCGACGTGGGCTCGTCGAACATCATCACCTCGGGCTCCATGGCCAGGGCACGGGCGATGGCGACCCGTTGCTTCTGCCCCCCGGACAGTCGGATTGGATGCTCGTCTCGTTTGTCGGCCAAACCGACCTGGGCAAGGAGTTCCTCGGCGACCTCGACCGCATGGGCTCGGTCCTGACCTTTGACCGTGACCGGTGCCTCGACCACGTTCTGGAGCACGGTCAGGTGGGGGAAGAGATTGAAATCTTGGAACACCATGCCAGCCTTGATCCGCACACTGCGTATCGCCTCCCGCTGGCGATGTGTCCGGGTGCCCGGCTCGAGCCGTATTCCTCCCACCTCCACCGACCCCGACGTTGGTTCCTCCAGGAAATTGATGCAGCGAAGAAGCGTGCTCTTTCCCGATCCTGATCGTCCGAAGATGACTACGACCTCTCCTCGGGTGACATCGAGGTCGATGCCCTTGAGGACCTCGTTGTCTCCGAACGACTTTCGCAGTTGACTCACTCTGACCACCGGCTCGGTCATGCCGGCTCGCTTTCGACCATCTCCACGCCGGGTTGGGTGGTCACCCTGATCGTCGTGCGCACGTAGCCCTTCGACAGTCGTCTCTCCAGTCTCGTCTGGAAGATCTGGAAAATGGTGGTGAGGATCCAGTACAGCCCTGCGGCGACCACGAATGCTTCCAGGGGTCGGAAATCGGCCCTACCCACGAGCTGCGAGCGTCGGAAGATCTCCATCTGGGCCACTACCGATCCGAGGAGGGAGATCAGGGCGGAGTCCTTCAACATGGCGATGAACTCGTTGCCGGTGGGGGGGATGATGACCCGAATCGCCTGGGGCAGGACGATCCGCCTCATCCGCTGGCGATAGGTCATCCCCAGGGCCTCGGCAGCCTCCACCTGACCATGTCCTACCGACTGGATGCCGGCCCGGAAGATCTCCGTCATGTAGGCGCCGTAGTTGAGACCGAGTGCGATGACCCCGGCCTGCAGGGCGGTGAGGGTCAATGAATCACGCAGACCGGGAAGGTTGGGCGGAGCCAGCTGGGGCAGGGCAAGGAAGATGAGGAACATTTGGACGATGAGCGGTGTGCCCCGGAAGAAGGAGGTGTAGAAGCCGGTAACACCCTGGGCGATGGCACTGCTGGAGAGACGCCCCAAGGCCCCGAACAAGGCGAGTGTGACGGCGAGGATGATGGCCAGCCCGCAGATGATGATCGTCCAGGGCAGACCCTGGGTGATGAACCAGAGGTGGTCGAGCATCCACTGGACGTCGAAGTCGGCCAACGAGAAGAGGAACACCACGATCAGGGCGATGACGCCCCAGACCATGCCGAGCTTCACCTTGAAGGGGATGCCGGCGCTCCAAAGTTCGAGGCGCTCTCTCATCAACCCCTGATCTAGACGATAGGGGCGGGGGCGCCGGACTCATGTCCCACGCCCCCGCCGCCGGATTTCAAGAGGTCTTCTTCGTCAGATCCAGGCCGAACCACTGGTTCGACAGCTCACTGAGCGTCCCGTCCTCGTGCATGCCCTCGATGATCTCCGAGACCCGGGCCACGAAGGAATCCGTGTTCAGCGAAGAGCTGGCGTCTATCGCCGCCGCCAGGGGCTCGTAGAACAGGGGATCGCCCACGACTTTGATCGGGAGACCAGCGTCAATCGCAGCTTGGATGGTGGTCGATGACGACATCACAGCCGCCACCCGGCCCTGCACCAGTTGCTCGATGGCTGTGGTGTCCGTGTCGACTGTGATTATCTCGGCGTCGTCGATCACGAACTCAAAGCTCTCCCCCGGGATCTCGAGATTCCCTTGCAGGTAGAAGTCGTAGGTGCAACCGCCACACACTCCGATGGTCTGCCCATCGAGGTCGGTGGTCAGGTCGGTGATGGAGTCATCGTCAGCCGCCACTGCCACCACTGCGGGTGTGTAGTAGTACGGCGTGCTGAAATGGAGCACCTCTTCCCGCTCGGGGGTGATCGTCATCGAGCCGACACTGAGGTCCCAACGATCGTTCCAGTTGCCGGCGATGATCGTCTCCCAGGCCGGCGCCTCCCACGCCACCTCGACGCCGATTTGCTCGGCGAT
>JARDZU010000061.1 GCA_029240695.1 Acidimicrobiia bacterium
TGGCGATCGACTACTTCGGACGAACTGCCGGTGTGGGCAAGAGGAACGATGAATTCGCGCACAAGGAGCACGTCCCTCGGACCACTCTGAAAGGTGTCACTGCCGACACCGCAGCCGCCGTGGCCCACCTCCGTGACTCCGACCCGACACGGTCGATCTTCACCCTCGGCTTCTGCTTTGGAGGATCCAATTCCTGGCATCAGGCCGCAGCCGGGCACGGCCTCGCCGGGGCCATCGGGTTCTATGGGAACCCTTTGCGCCCACCGAAGGGGCCAATGGAAGAAGTGAGCGATTTCGCCTGCCCCATCCTGGCTCTGATGGGTGGGGATGACCCCGGGATCCCGAACGAGGTGGTCGAGGGGTTCCGGCAGGCGATGGACAATGCCGGCGTGGAGAACGAGGTGGTCGTCTATTCCGATGCGCCCCACTCCTTTTTCGATCGGCAGCAGGACCGGTTCGCGCGGGAGTCGGCAGATGCTTGGAGCCGGGTCCTCGAGTTCATCGGTCTCCACGGCGGGACATGACACTCCCCGGCGGAACGGTCACGTTTCTGTTCCTGGACATCGAAGGATCCACCGGTCTGCTCGAACGGATCGGGACCGACTATCCGCAACTCCTCGCCATGTATCGCGAGATCACCGAGCGAGCGGTGGATGCGCACGGCGGTGCGATCTTGCAGCGAAGGCGATGGCCTGTTCGCGGCCTGCGCCGAGGCCGCCGAAGCAGTCCGGAGTGCTATAGAAACGCAGCAGGCCTTCGAGAGGGAAGAGTGGCCAGGTCGGGCGGAGGTGAAGGTTCGGATGGGCATCCACACCGGGGCCCCGACGTTGATCGGCGATGACTACACCGGCATCGACGTCCACCGCGCGGCCCGGATCATGTCCGCAGCATGGGGCGAGCAGGTTCTCATCTCGGAGACGACCCGCTCGCTGATCAGCGACACCGCGGTCAAGTGAAGGGAACTCGGACGCAGTCTCTGAGCGGGGGATGAGCTTCTCCTTCTGGCTGAAAGCGCGCCTCGATAGCCCACGATTACGCAAAGTCGTTCTCTACGGCCGCACCGACTGGGGTGCACCACGTGCGTGTCATCGCTCGACGATCTCGACGAAGAGGTGCAGGGCTGGCTGTGCCGGTCGTATCAGGTCGGTTGTCAAGTGGGTTGATAGGTCTCATCACCTGATCCGCAACGCCTGGATGAACAAATCTCAGTTGCCCTACAAACCACCCTCAGGAGAGGCCGGAGGGATGTTCTGGTTGACACGGAACAAATTCGTCGGGTCGTACCGGTGCTTGACCTCCCGTAGCCGGTCCCAGGTATGGCCCGGATACGCCTGCCTCACCCGCTCATTGCCCTCGTCGCCGATGAAATTGACATAGGCCGTGCCCTTATCGCCGAGCGCGGTTGCGAGACCGCTCACCCACGCTTGATGAGCAGCGGCCTCATCCGGCTGCTGGAACATCGACGCGATGTTGAGCATGATCGGTTGCCGGCGGTGGGCATAGGCCGTCGCATCGTCGGGGACCCGGGAAATGGCGCCGCCCAGAACCCTGATCTGAGTCACTGCCATCGAGGCAGTCGAGGCGTTGACCTGCTCGACGATCGTCTCGGCGGCGGCATGATCGATGGCGTCGACGAAGAAGTTGCGCACGGCGAACACACCTGGTGGGGGACCCTCTTCTTCCTCCTCATAGATGCCCGAATAGCGCCCTGGCTCGATCTTGTCGAGCAAGGGAGTGGCCAGTTCTCGGAAGGGCGCGACGACGGACTCGCCGGTCTCGGGATCGCCCGAATAGACGAGCAGGCCGAAGAGAATCACCTGTCCGTGGAGCTCCTCAGGGAGAAACGGCATCGGCGGCGCCTTCATCACATTGGCGATTGTGGAGAGCTCATCGGGAGCCCCGGCGGCCAGTTCGACGAAGCCGGCAATGGTGTCCGTTGTGGCGGGAAGGATCAGCATCCCGCCAACGATCTCATCCACCTCGTGGAGCCCGAACTGGAACCTGGTCGCAACCCCGAAGTTTCCGCCCCCTCCGCGAATCGCCCAGAAGAGGTCCGGGTGGTTCTCGGCGTCGACACGAAGGACTTTCCCGTCCGCTGTGACCAGCTCGGCGGCGAGGAGTGAGTCGATCGTCAACCCATGGTTTCGGGAGAGAAAACCGACGCCGCCACCGAGCGTGATTCCGCCGATTCCGACGGAACCGTTGTCGCCGAACCCAACGGCGAGTCCATGCTCGCCAAGGGCCCTCGTCAACTCACTGGCGGTCAAGCCGGCGTGGGCCCAAACGGTGCGCTGTTTCGTGTCGACATGTACCCCCTTCATCGCCGACAGATCGAGGACGATCCCACCGTCCGAGCTCCCATAGCCGGCGATGCTGTGGCCCCCACTGCGGACAGCCAACTCGGTTCCGGTATCACGGGCAACGGACACCACGTACGCGACTTCATTGGAGTCGGTGGGACGGACGATCACATCCGGCTTGCGATCGATGCCGTAGTACACCGCCCGCGCCTCGTCATAGGAATCATCGTCAGGTGTGATCACCTCACCGTCGAGCTCCTCGCGCAGCTTGGAGATCCACAACTCCGTTGTGGTTATAGATGAGTTCTGCATGGTTACTCCTCTCAGCGGCGAGAGTGGACAGCTGTGGGGGTTACCCCTTCGATTCAGACCGCAATCAGACACAGAATTAATCGCGAGATGAGCCAGATCATCGGGCAGAGGGCGTATTGCCTGTCCGACCGAAGATGTAGATGTCCCATACTGGGGTGCACATGACCGAATCGACAGCGACCGAAGCCAGGAGCGACGCACCCTCGTTCGAGGAGCTGGAGCAATATCGGCGCGAGCTCACCGGCTACGCCTACCGGATGCTCGGCTCCTCATTCGAGGCGGAGGATGCAGTCCAGGAGAGTTTGATCAGGGCTTGGAGGGCCATCGACCGATTCGAGGGTCGTTCTTCCTTGAGGACCTGGCTCTACCGAATCACGACCAATGTCTGTTTTGACATGCTCGAGGGCAGGAAGCGTCGAGCTCGCCCGATGGACCTCGGGCCTGCCTCCACCGCCGACACGATGTTGCCGGCCCCTTTGCCCGAAATCACCTGGATCGAGCCTGTTCCGGACAGCATCATCCTTCCCCCCAGCACTGATCCGGCAGAGGCGGTGATATCTCGCGAATCCGTGCGCCTCGCCCTGATGACGACCCTGCAACGTCTTCCTGCCCGACAGCGGGCGGTCCTGATCCTGCGCGAGGTGCTCCGCTGGAAGGCCGACGAGGTCGCCGATCTGCTCGAGACCACGGTGACCTCGGTCAACAGCGCATTGCAGCGAGCACGGGCGACTCTGTCGGAGATCGAGCCGGCCGAATCGGACCCCTTCCTGCCGATGGACGAGGAGCAACAAGCCCTGCTCAGTCGGTATGTCGACGCCTTCGAGAGGTATGACCTCGACTCGCTGGTCACCCTGCTTCACGACGATGTGGTGCAATCGATGCCGCCCTATGACCTCTGGCTACGGGGACATGCGGATATCAGGGGTTGGTTCCTGGGCACAGGTGTTGGCTGCCGCGGTTCGGTCGTCATGCCTGTCGAGTCGGCCAATGGGCTGCCCGCCTTCGGTCAGTACAAACCAGGACCGGACGGCGGCTACGTGCCGTGGGCGATTCAGGTCCTCGAGATATCACAGGGCAGGATCGCCGGGCTCAATTTCTTCCTCGACACCACACGGTTGTTCCCTCTCTTCGGGTTGCCTCTGGTATACGAGGGGTAGGACACCGTCCAGACCGCAAAGTAGGAGCAACTCCCGCAGCCCCGGTGAGGCATCGCGGAGCTCGACCGCATATCCCTGGTCGGCGAGGGCGAGCCGAAAGCGGCACAGTGCCTCGACCGTGGCGAGATCGGGTGACGTGACTCCGCTCATGTCACAAACCTGGGCAGGCCTTCTCGAGTCGGTTTCTGCATCCAACGCGATTGAGACTCTCCCATTCGGGAAAACTCATCTCAGAAGGACCACAGGAGGTGGCTATGTTCGAAAACACCAAGGCTTTCAGCGGCTTCTCCGTCGACGATATAGCGAAAGCCCGGGAGTTCTATGGAGAGACCCTCGGTCTGGCGGTGGAGGAGGACAATGGGATGCTTGCCATCCACATCGCCGACGGGGGGGACATTATGGCGTATCCCAAGGAAAACCACGTCCCAGCTACCTTCACCATCCTCAACTTCCCGGTGGATGACATCGATCAGGCTGTGGACGACCTGAGTGCGCGAGGCGTCACGTTCGAGCGCTATCCGCAGTTCGAACAGGACGAAAAGGGGATCATGCGAAGCGAGGGCCCGCCGATCGCCTGGTTCCTGGACCCCGCCGGAAACGTTCTCGCAGTCCGGGAGGAGTGAGGAATCCTGCTCAGAGCTGACCCGTGGGACCCTGTATCGAAGCCAGATAGTCGGCGTCGTCGTAACGCTCGAGCAGGAACGCATCCGAGTAGGAAGGTAACTCGGTGCCGGTGACGTGTTTGGCGAGCAGATCGGCCGCCCCGGCGGCGACCATCACCCCAAACCCGGAGAGCCCGGCCATCAGATTGAACCCGGTCGGGCCGGCCGGGCCGACGAGGGGGCGGTTCTCCATGGTCTTCGTGTAATAACCGCCGTCGACGACCGAATGGGGTAGTCGCTCCCGGTAAACGTCGAAACCCGGGACCATGGTCGTCAACCCCCGCACCACGACCTCGGGGTAGAGGGGATCCTCGGGCAGGGGCCACGAAGGCTCCTGCACCAGTCCGTGGTACTCCCAGAGACCAAGGAGATACGGCGAGCCTTCCCCACCCTCGGGCCGAAAATGGCAGAAGATCGGCATCTCACCGAGCAGGTCATCCCTGCCCTGCTCGGCCAGGGCCTCCCGTTCCTCGATGCTCCAGTCGAGATGCTGAGTGTCGCTCCAGATGACCATCGGGGCATCCCTTGCCACGACACCCATGTGATCCCGGTAAGCCACCTTGATGTGAAGCTCTGAGAAGAGTGGTAGGTCGATGTCGACCAACGCTGCAACTCTTCCGGCCATCGGCCCGGCAGCGTCGATGACCACCTCGGTGGCAATCTCGCCACCCCCAGCGAGCGAAACCGACCGGATCGCGCCTGCAGACACGCCGATGCCGGCCACCTCGTCGACCACGAACTCCAGCCCTCGTTCTTTGCCCTGGTCCAGCATCCACGCCCCGAGTTGTTGGGCACTGAACCAGCCTGCTCTCCTCACATGGATTGCACCGACAACCTCTGGAGTCAGGTACGGGAAGTGATCGAGCACCTCATCGGCCCCGACCAGGATGTCGGCGCCTTCCGGAGCCCCTATGAAACCCTCAGGTGGCGAGGGACGGTATGGGGAGGGCCCGGGGTGGAAACGCACCGGGCCGGCACCGAGGGTCGAGGTGTGATGGGCATCCTCGACCATCCGGTGAAAGTTCTCCTCGTCTCCGGAGACGAAGAGGTAGCCACGGCGGTTCAGGGCGAACCTGTTGCCCGACTCGGCGGCCATCCTCTCCAGCAGATCGATTGATCGGCTCATCAGCCCCACCATGGGGAGGTTTGGCCACCAGTTGCGATAGCACTCGGTCGACTTGTCCGAGGTGAGCGACAGGGGTGGGCGCGGATCGACGATCACGACGTTCCTGATCCCGTGCGTGACCGTGAGCTCGTAGGCCGCGGAGACGCCGGCTATCCCAGCGCCTACTACGACGACGTCGGCCCTCCGGCTCAACTCACGTCGAGAGATGGTCCCGGACCCGGGCGGCGATGGCCGGACCGGTGAAGCCGAGCTTCTCGGCGATGACGGTGTCGGGCGCCGACTCCCCGAAATGGTCGATCCCGAGTATCAACCCGTCCTGGCCCACCAAGCGTTCCCAGCCGAATGGAGAGGCCGCCTCGACCGCGACTCTGGGCGCTGACCCGAGCACGCCGGATCGATATTGCTCGTCCTGATCGAAGAACAGCTCCCAACAGGGGAGACTCACTACCCGCGCCGCTATGCCTTCGTCATCGAGGAGATTCGCCGCATCAACGGTGACATGCAGCTCCGACCCGGTGGCGATGAGCGTGACATCGTCGCCTTCCCGGAGCACGTAGCCGCCTTTCTTCACACCGGACGGGTCGGTCTCCAAGATGGGGACATCCTGACGCGTAAGGAGTAGGCCGACCGGGCCGTCGGTTCGGTTGAGGGCGATCTCCCAGGCGGCGAGGGTCTCGTTGGCATCGGCGGGCCGGACCATCCACAGATTGGGCATGGCTCGTAGGGAGGGGAGATGCTCGATCGGCTGATGGGTTGGGCCATCCTCGCCGAGGAAGACTGAGTCGTGGGTCCACACCCACACCGATGGGGCGGACATCAATGCGGAGAGACGGACGGCGGGGCGCATGTAGTCGCTGAACACGAAGAAGGTGGCGGCGTAGGGCTTCAGCCCGCCGTGCACGGCCAACCCGTTGGTGATGCAGCCCATGGCGTGCTCCCTCACCCCGAACGGTATGTCCCGCGCCGACGGGTCGGCCGCCGAGTAGCGAAGAGATGAGTCGATGACGGTCTTGGTCGATGCGACCAGGTCAGCGGATCCTCCGAGGAAGCCGGGCACCTTCTCTGCAATCTCCGAGAACAGCTTGCCCGAGGCGGAGCGGGTAGCCATCTTCTCGCCGACGTCGAAGCCTGGGCCCTCCAACTCGACCGGGGCCGCAGAGTGCAACTGGTCCCAGAGCTCCCGCTTGTCCTCGCCCGCACTCTCCAGCCGCTTGGCCCATTTCGTGCGCTCCTCCTTGCCCCAGGCAGTGGCCGTCTCGAAGAATTCGTAGACATCCGGCTCGACGTGGAACGCAGGCTCCAGTGGATATCCCATCGACTCCTTGGCCAAGGCGATCTCCTCGTCGCCCAGGGGGGAGCCGTGTGACGCCGCGGTGTCCTGGGCGTTGGGAGCTCCGTGTGCAATGTGGGTGTGGCATATGACGAGAGAAGGCCGATCCTCGAGATTGATCGCAGCCTCTATCGCCTGGTCGATGGCCTCCAGATCGTGCCCATCGATCTCCTGGGTATGCCAGCCCTGAGCCTGGAACCTCTTTGCGACGTCCTCGGCAAAGGTGATGTCGGTTGACCCGTCGATCGAGATATCGTTGTCGTCGTACAGGTAGATGAGCTTGCCCAGCGCAAACCGGCCGGCCAGTGATCCGGCCTCGGCACTCACTCCCTCCATCAGGTCACCGTCGCTGACGAAGCCAAACGTCCGGTGATTGACCAGGTCCTCGCCGAGCCGAGCCCTGAGATGTGTCTCGGCGATGGCCATACCGACACCAGTGGCGAATCCCTGGCCCAATGGCCCGGTGGTCATCTCGATCCCCAGCTTCTGGTGGATCTCCGGGTGCCCGGCGGTGTGACTGCCCCACTGCCGGAATCTCTTCAGGTCGTCCATGTTGAGCGGGAAGCCGCAGAGATGGAGCATGGAATAGAGGAGCATGGAACCGTGCCCGTTGGAGAGGACGAACCGGTCCCGGTCGGGCCAGTCGGGGACGCTCGGATCCACCTTGAGGAAACGGCCCCAGAGGGTCACCGCGATCTCGGCCATTCCCATTGGCATCCCGGGATGACCGCTGTTGGCCTTCTGCACGGCATCCATGGCCAGTGCCTTTACGGTGTCGACTGCCAGCTTCTCGATCCCGTTGTTTGCCATAGGCCCCGGGAGGCTACCGGCGGCGGGAGGAGGCGGCTAACCGGGCCGGCATACCTCGCAGGGTCGGAATCCGGCCGATCGAGCGGCGGCGGTAGAGGGGAAGTCGGCGACGTTCCATTCTCCCGATGCCCTGATGACATGACACGTGGGATGGCAATACACGCCCGTGGCGGGATCGCCCTGGACTCGAACACGATGCTCGGCCAGCTCGACGAGTCGCGCCGGCTCCACACCCTCTTGGGTGAGCAACTCCCACTTGTTGTGGGGCCCACCGAGCGAATACTCGCCGAGATGGCCGTCGGATCGCACCACCCGGTGGCAAGGGATGATGAGCGGGATCGGGTTGCGAGCCATGGTCGATCCGACCGCTCGGGACGCCCCCGGCTTCTCCGCCTCCCGGGCCAGCCAACCATAGGGTCGGACCTCACCTCTGGGGATGGTGGCGGCGATGTGGAGTACCCGGTTCTGGAACGCCGTCCGCGACCTGAGGTCGACCGGAAGACGGCCGGGGGTCCCTGCCTCCATCGCTCCCGGGATGTGTCGGCCCCAGTTGGCAGGAGGCTCGGCCCGGAAGAGGCGGCGACCGTGCCGGTCGGCGAATCGCGCCTCGTAGCCATTAGTGGCCAGATCGAGGGATGAGACTCCCTCGGTGTTGAAGGTGACCACGACCTCGCCCAGTGGTGAGGGGTAGAGGTCGTACCCATCCGCCAGCCCGGTGCCGAGCGCCACCCCTTCGCTGATTCCGTCCGGCAGCCCGCCCGCGAGCCCTGACAGTTGGTCTTCGATGCTCATTGTTCTTGCTCCATCACTCGTCTCAGCCGGTCCAGTCCACGATGGATGTCTGCCTTGACTGTGCCCTCCGGTCGCCCTGTGGCCTCCGAGATCTCGCCGATGCCGAGCCCGACGACGTGACGCAGCACCACCGCCCTTCGTTGGTTGATCGGTAATGCTGAAAGCCGGTCGTCCCAGGCAGCTGTGTCGGGTGGCTCCGGGTCCTCAGATGCCGCATGCTCGTGCAGGTCGACGAACGTTGGCCGTCTCGATCGGCTCCGAAGATGGTTCCGCCCCAGATTCAGGGCGATGGTCCACAGCCATGGCGACAGCCTGAGCTCATCGAACCTGTCCCGGTCGAACCCACCGAGCGATCGATAGGCCCGGATGAAGGTCTCTTGGGTCAGGTCCTCGGCCTCCTGATGGTCGCCACAGAGACGACGCAGGCCCCAATAGAGCCCCGGGCCGGCACTCTCCACCAGGGTGGGGAAGGCGCCATCGAGGTTCCTGGCCAGGGCCGCGGTCAGATCATCCATCGCAAGGAGAACACCAAACGGGATGCACGGGTTGCACCTTCGCACCGTACTTACATGAGGGCGATGGACGGCTCACAGGTCGAGGCGACTCTGGACGAAGCCGAGCAGGCGGTCTCGGTGGGATCGCCCCTCGGGCCCACCGGCTTCTGGAAGGCGGTGGACGAAGTCAAACGCGATCCGGACTTGACTGAGCAATTCGCCGACCGGATTGCTCGGATCGACCGGGCTGCGTTCAAGACATGGGTGCTGATCGCGGTCCCGATCTGGCTCGGCAACGTGCTGATCATCGGGGCCACCCTCATCGGCCTGGTTCTGGTGGGTTGGACCTATTACCTGGAGGGAGTCGGCTCGGCGCTCGTGTTCCTGCTCGGGTTCGGGATCATCCTCGTCACGACCCACGGCCTGACGCATCTGGTGGTGGGCACCCTCATGGGGATGAGATTCACCCACTGGTTCATCGGGAAGCTCACCCAGCCCCAGCCCGGGGTGAAGCTCGACTACGCAACGTATCTCAGGGCGCCGGCAACCTCGCGGGCCTGGATGCACGCGTCGGGAGCCATCGTCACCAAGCTGATGCCCTTCGTGTTTCTGGGCGCCGCCATCGCCGCCGGGGTCCCGACGTGGGTCGTCTGGTCGCTCGTGGTGATCGGGCTGGTGGTGATAGGCATCGACATCGTGTGGTCAACCAAGAAATCCGACTGGAAGAAGTTCAAGCGGGAGATGGAGTATGTCTCTCCCCCCAGAGGTACCAGTGACGCCGGGGAGGGGGGATCTCCTCAGTCCACGTCCTGATCTGCCATGGTCGGGATGGAGCCGTCGGTCTGATGCATCACCTCGTGGGTGCTGATCAATTCAGCGAAGTTGGGCGGGTCTTCGACGTCGACCGAGATCAGATGTCTCGTGACAGGACCATCTGTCCGGTCGTACGATCGGGCGCGGGCGATGATGTCGGCCGAGGCGTCGTCGATGCGGCGATGCTGGGCCAGGTGCTCCTCCCACGAACCCGTGGCGAAGAGCTCTGTGAGTCGGGTGGGATCGCTGACGTTCCGTAACAGCCGCCACCGATAGGCGCCGGTGCGAAGCCGGACGAGCCTGACCAGATTCATCACGGCGATGAACTCCTCGAGGTCGGGGAGATCGATCTTCCACGTGTTCAGGATCAGGACCGGGCCGCCCTCGACCGTTTCCTCTTCGTGCAATGGGCCGGGGCGGTCGGGAGTGAACTCCGGCGACTCGATCTGATCGAGACTCGGTAGGTGGAACAACGGCACGAGGGCCCCGAGAAGGACCGAAGCCGAGCACAGGATGACGATCGCGGTCCCGGTTCCCACCGCGTCGGCGAGAACCCCGGAGAGGATGGACCCCAAGGGCATGATGCCGAGGAAGGAGAAGCTGTACAGCGACATGGCGCGGCCCCGGATCCATTCCGGCGCCATCAACTGTGCGGTGGCGTTCAGGTTGGTCAGGGTGAGCACCCAGAAGGCCCCGGAGAAGAACATGAAGAGGGCGGCGGCAGCGATGCTCGAGGCCAGACCGAGGCCGATCCCGACCAGGCCAAACGAACCAATCGTCACCATCGGGGCCCACCGGTGGAATCGGTCGACAAAACGCTGTCGCAACACAGTGGCCACCAGAGCGCCCACTCCCATGGCGCCGAGCAGGATGCCGAGTGTGGTGGCCGTCCCACCGAGGGCCTCATTGTGACCCGGCAACACCGACTGCACGACCGATGACGTGATAGCGAACAAAGAGACGAGCAGGAGTAGCCGGCGAAACACCGGGGTGAACCTGGCGTAGCGGATACCGAGCAGGATGGCCGTGCCGAGCGGTGCCGGATCGCGCTCTCTCTTCTCGAAGGTGTGTCTCACCATGAGTAGTCCGGCGATGACGAAACCGTATGTGAGAGCGTTGATTCCGAAACCGACCGCGGCTCCGAAGACGGCGTAGATGAACCCACCCAGCGCGGGCCCCACGGCACGTGCCACGTTGAAGGCGGCCGACTGGAGCGCCACGGCCGAGGCGATCAGACCCCGGGGCACCATGTCCGGGAGCAGTGCCTGCCAGGTGGGAAGGTTGAGAGCCACGCCGGTGCCCAGAACGAAGCCGAGCCCGAGGAGGAGTCCCGGCGTTATCGCTCCGGACGCGGTGAGGATCGCCATGGCGAGGGCCGATCCCCCCATGATTCCTTGGGCGAGCAACATCAGTTTGGTCCGGTCGAACATGTCGGCGAGAGCGCCGGCGGCGAGGGCGAAGAAGAGGAGTGGTAAGGAGGTCGAGGCCACCATGAGACCGACCCAGGTATTGGACCCGGTGAGGTCGAACATCAACTGGGACGAGGAAAGACCCTGGATGAAGGTGCCGAAAGCGGACAGCATCGACGCCACCCAGAGCGTGCGGAAAGAGCCATAGCGAAGAGGGGCGACCGCCGAGGTCATCGCCTACCAGCGTAGGCCCGGTAGGTTCGCGAGGTGGTACGGGACCTCGCCTACTTCATCTCCGGTGACTCAGGTCCGGGACCCGGAGTCATGGTCCTCCATTCGTTCTGGGGCCTGACGCCATCGGTGAAGAGCCTGTGCGACGACCTCGCTGATCACGGCTACACCGTCCTTGCCCCGGACATCAACTTCGGTGAGCTGCCCGCCTCAGAGCAGGAGGCCCTCGACCACCTGGGCAAGGCCGACCCCAACCGGCTTGCCTCGCTGGTCCTATCTTCGGCCAAGCTCCTTCATGAGAAGTCAACCGAGGGCCCGATCGGGATCGTGGGTTTTGGAATGGGCGGGTCTCTCGCACTCTGGGCATCGGTGCGTCTGGCCGACCTGGTCAGTGCGGGAGTCTCCTTCTATGGCAGCCAGCAAATCGACTTCGCCGGGTCCAAGGCCGCCTACCTGGTCCACCTCGCCGAGGAAGACGAGTACGTGTCGGACGACGAAGCCGCCTTCATGGAGGCGACGATGCGTCTCGAGAACCTCGAGGTCGAGGTCCATCAATACCAGGGCACCCGTCACGGGTTCGCCGAGCCCGACGGTGACACTTTCGACCCCGCCGCCTTCGACGAGGCGTGGGGTCGGACGCTGGCGTTCCTGGGCGAGCGGCTTGCCTGATCACAGATCGATGAGCGGTCAGGTCACCGGAGGGTCGGCGGGTGTCTCTGATCGCCACTGTGAACGCCACTCGGCCGCTTCCCAGCCATCCATGATGTAGATGCGCTCGTGCCCGACCTTGTCCCCGCGGAACTCCATGATGTTCACCGCGAACATCCAGGGCGCGCCGTCGTAGCTGATCAGGTTCTCGGCCACCACGAGGTGGCCATCGTGCCTGATTCGGCGGATCCGAAAATCGACATGAGCCGGATATTGTCGCCGCCATTCCCTGAAATTCGCGACACCTTCGAAACGCTCACCTGACTGCGGGAATTCGAGGACTGCGTCGTCGTGGTAGATCTCGTGGGAGATGTCTTCGTCCTTGCCCGAGTACTCCCAATGACGTTCGAGGGCTTCCTGCAGCGTGACATCGTCGAGCATCGGCTCGCTCCCTTGTTCGAAGTCTGCCGATGCTATCCCGGCAGATCCGGCGTCCCCTTGTCGTCGTAGCTAGCTTCCTCGAAAGTCGACTCGGAGTTGCAGATGACCAGCCAATCCGCCGCCTACTCGCTGGGCTGGCCGAGATGGGCCCTGATTCTGTTTGGGATCATCTCGATCATGGCCGGGGTCCTCGCCCTCGTCTGGCCGGAGCTGACCATCCTGTTCCTGGTCATCCTCCTCGGCATCCACATCCTGATCTGGGGGATCCTGCTGGTGGTCAATGCGTTCCAGGCCGGCGAGGGTCGTGTCCTGGCCGTCATTCTCGGAGTGTTGGCCCTGATCGCCGGCACGGCGCTTTTCCTCAGACCGATGCGAAACCTTCCGGCTCTGTTGGTCGTCATCTCGTTGTTCTGGGTGGTCGGTGGCCTGATCGAGTCGATCGGGTCCGTAGTCGATCGTGGCCCGGGCTGGGGCTGGGAGCTGGTGTCCGGCCTGGCATCGATAGGCGCCGGCATCATCGCCATCACCTGGCCTGAGATCACGCTGTTCGCCGTAGCCATCGTCGCCGGCGTCTGGATGATCATGATCGGATTCTTGCGGCTCATCGCGGCCTTCACCGGCGGGGGAGCGCCGCCTAACCCACCACCAGCGGTAGCGGTCTAGGCCCCTCATGAAAGCGGAAACGCTCACCGACCCCATTTGTTATCACGCCGAAGGACCGGTGTGGTCCGAGGCCTGGGGCGGGTTGCGCTGGGTAGACATGCTCGACGGAGATGTCATGTCCCTCGATTCCGATGGTTCGATCCAAAGACGTCATATCGATGACATCGCCGCGATAGTCCGGCCCCGTCGCGGGGGTGGAGCAATTCTCGGCATCGAGCGCGGGTTCGCCCTCGAGCATCCCGACGGGACGATCACCCGCCTGGGCGATCTGTGGAGCGGTGGCGATGTCCGCATGAACGAAGGGGGCTGCGACCCAGACGGACGGTTCTACTGCGGCACGATGGCATACGACAAGCGTCCGGGCGGCGGCTCGTTGTACCGCCTGGATCCAACTGGCGAGGTCACGGTGGTCCTCGAGGACGTCACGATCTCCAATGGCCTCGACTGGAGCCCTGACAACTCGTTTGCCTACTACATCGACACGATGACGTTCGAGGTGTCGATCTTCGACTACGACACAGAGCGTGGGTTGACCGGGAGGAGGACGTTCGTAGAGTTCGACCCCGATGGAGGAGGACCGGACGGACTGGTGGTCGACTCCGACGGTGGCGTTTGGGTGGCCCTGTTCGGCGGCAACGCCGTGCATCGCTACGGCACCGAGGGCGAACTGGACGAGGTCATCGAGGTCGGGGCGAGACAGGTGACCGCCTGCACATTTGGCGGGCCCGATCTCGACCGGCTCTACATCACGACGTCACGGGAGAATCTCGAGCCCGATGACGATCCGCTGGCCGGGTCCTTGTTCACGGCCATGCCAGGCGTGAAAGGTCTCCCGGTGCGGGCATACGCCGGCTAGGCCGCTTCCCCTTCCTCCGCCCACAGAGAGCGCATCAGCTCCGATCGCTTCAACAGGTCGGATAGGGCCCCGCGATCCACGATCTTCCCCCCGTCCATGAGCAGGATCTGATCCGCCCGCGACAGCGCTGCGCGGCGATGTGAGACGACCAGACAGGTCACGTCACGCTTGGTCAACAGCCGCTGCCACAACTCTGTCTCGGTGTGAACGTCCAGAGCCGAAGACAAGTCGTCGAACACGAGCAACTCGGCTTCGGTGGCCAACATGCGGGCGGCCGCCGAGCGCTGTACCTGGCCCCCGGACAGCTTGACGCCCCTGGCGCCGACCATTGTCTGCTCACCCGCCTCCAGGCGTTCCAGATC
>JARDZU010000062.1 GCA_029240695.1 Acidimicrobiia bacterium
GCGTTTCAAAAGCCACTTCTGCTTGATCGAACCAGGCGAGTGCTGCTGGCACGTCACCCCTTCGTCCCTCGAGAAACACGAGATTCTGGGCGCAAACGGCGACTATCAGTCCCTGGCCAAGGTCCTCGGCGATCGAACGCGCTGATACCAGATCGGAGATGCCCAGATCGAGTTCGCCGCGGTAGCCATGGAGCACCCCGCGGTTGGATAGGAGACGAGCCTCTACCAAGCGGTCCTCGCCACGTCTCAGACCGACAAGAGCGGATCGATATCTGACCAGAGCTTGATCGAGCCGACCGAGACGCTGCAGGATCAACCCGATCTGCATCTCGTTACGCGCCCGGTCGACCCCCGTCAGATCGACCTTTGCACGCTCTGCCTCTTCGAGCGCACCTTGGGAGTCGCCCATGTAGAGAAGGACCAGCGCGAGGCTCGACCTTATTTGACCAGCACGTTGGCTCAATCCGGCAGTGTCAGCGATGTCCAGCCCTTTTCGCAGGGCTTGATCTGCTGTGGCCAGATCGTTGAGCTGGCGGGAGGCAAACCCGAACGCCCACCATGCCACAGCGGCGGACTCGGGTTCGAGATCCTGCCTTGCGATCAGCTTTTCTGCTTCATCCCGGGCTTTTTGCGGATGATCCTGGACGGAATCCACGAGCCGTAGGGCATGCTCGAGATCCGGAATCGGAGGGGCATCGATAATGCGCCAGAGACTAGGTTTCGCATGTTGCGCCTTGATGGGCAATGACCGGGAGGCAATATAGAAAGTGGGGCCATATGGATGCCGATGCCATCGCGGCGAGTGTCTATTCGCGTCTGATCGAACGCCAGATCGCCATCGAGCCTGGACGTGGTTTTGCTTATCGTCCGGGCGAATTGATCGTGTCCGAACGTCCCAGCGGATCGATGCCATCGGGTCTGCCGTCACCCACCGACGAGCAACATTTCGACGAGTTCGAGACTGAGGAGGGGTTCGAGGAGGAGGTAACTCATTTCCTCTTCACCGACATCGAGGACCCGGTCGAGCAGGCCGAAGCCCTTCGAGCAGCAGGTTTCGACGCGTCTGTCAATCATGTGTTGTTCGGCAACCCTGCCTACCTGGGGAACCCGGCGTATCTGGGTAATCCCGCTTACTTGGGGAACCCGGCGTATCTGGGTAACCCAGAGTTCATGAAGAACCCGTTTGTTCGTAACGGGGCAATCCCCGTCCGGCAGCCAAAACTATGGCCCGAACCAGGCGAATGCTCAGGTGAACCGCCCGTTGTTTTGGTCTTGGATACCGGGTTGGCCACCGATTCGGGTGGGCCGGCCCATCCCCATCTGGATACGGCCGAAGTTCATCAGGGCTGGAAGGTTCCTGCTCCGGGGGTGGATCCATCGAGGACTGATGAGGACGAGACCAACGAGGATGCGGACGGCTTCATTGACCGGCAGGCTGGCCATGGCACGTTCATCGCCGGAATCGTGAGAAGCATCGCTCCCAATGCCCGAATCTGGACGGAAGGAGTCCTCTCCAGCTTTGGTGATGGAGATGATTGGGACATCTCGAGGGGCCTGGAGGAGGCGCTTGCTCGCGCCCACCAAGACGTTCATGGTCGTATTGACGTGGTGAACATGTCGTTTGGATGCTTCACCGACGACGATCTGCCGGTCAAACAACCCAAAGTCATCCGCAACCGGATCGTCCAAGCCAAGCAACAAGGTGCGGTCGTGGTTGCTGCGGCCGGCAACGCAGGGTCGTGCCGCCCATTCTGGCCGGCGGCCCTGTCCGAGGTCATCGGTGTGGGTGCGACAGACGACTGCGGGAATCGGGCGTCGTTCTCCAACTATGGGCCGTGGGTCGATGCCTGGGCGCCCGGCGTGGATGTGGTCAGCACATTTCTGTTCCACGACGGGCCTGTGGATCCCGGGCGAATCGCAGGACAGCAGGTGCCGGAATGGGTCGAGGATCCGGATGATTACCGGGGTTGGGCGATGTGGTCCGGTACCTCGTTTGCCGCACCCCGCTTGGCCGGCGCGATCGCCAGGCGAATGTGTGAAGCCGGGCTCTCCGCGGAGGATGCCGCCCGAGAAGTGTTGAACCCGGAGTCGCCTGTCCTGGTCGAGGATCTCGGGATCCACATCGTCGTGGATCAATAGAGGAGCCTGCATAGCTCGACCTGACAAAGACTCGAAAGAATCCCGTATTTCGAGATGGCCCGCTCACCCCTGGTCCGTACGATGACGCCATGGCCTCCTTGGCGCAAGCCACCCATGGCGAACTCCTTGTTCTTGCTGCCTCAGGTGACCAGTCGGCATGGAATGAACTTGTCGAGCGGTTCAGTCAGATGGTCTGGTCTATCGCCCGCAGCTTCAGACTCGATGATGCGACAGCCAAGGACGTCAGCCAGACTGTCTGGCTTCGCCTCGTCGAGAATCTTCACCGAATCGATGACCCGGAACGCCTCCCCGGCTGGCTCGCCACCACATGTCGGCGTGAAGCCCTTCGAGTGAAGGGCATTAGGGACCGGGTGGTTCCCACCGAATTCCAGTACGACATCCCTGACGAATCACCATCCCTCGAGTCCATGCTCGTCGAAGACGAGGAGGCCCGGGAGGTCGTAGTGGGCTTCGCCACCCTCAGCGACGACTGCCAGTTGCTGCTTCGGCTGCTCACAACGGAGCCACCCCTTAGTTACGAGGAGATCTCGGAGTTGGTCGGCAGACCGATCGGGAGCTTGGGACCGACCAGATCGCGGTGCCTCGAGAGACTGAAAGCTGCGCTTTCCGCGCGTATCAGCGGTGCTGGAAGCGACTCTTTCGAACCAGGAGACGATGCCAAATGACGGAGTCGACAAGTCCACAGGAAGAAGTGAGACTGCTTTCGCTGCTCCGGAGAGGCTTGGACCAAACGGATTCATCGCCAGCGGATGTGATCGAGTTCGCCAAGGCTGCGCTCTCGTGGCGAACCATCGACGCCGATCTCGCTCAGTTGTCTTACGACTCGATCGACGATTCGACTTCAGTGCGGGGTGTCGCCACCTCCCGGATGCTCGCTTTCGAGTCCGGGGAGTTGACGATCGACCTCGAGCACGAACCACTCTCAGGCCATCTCATGGGCAAACTCGACCCCGCGGGGCAGATGACCATCGAGTTGCATGTGCTCGACACGGTCTTGGTCACCGAATCCGATGAATTCGGGCGATTCTCGTTCGAAGGGATCCAATCCGGGCCGTTCGCTGTCGTGATCCGTCTCGAAGGGGCGGAGGTCGTCAAGACCCAGTGGGTCATTCTCTGAGCCCGCTCCAGGTCCCAGTTTCGGTATCAGCGACGAACCCGCCTCCTCTCCATCTGTGAATCGTCGTCAACCGACGACGAGCCGTGAGCGAGGAAAGGCGAGACATGACCAACATGTCCGAATCCCAGGAGCCGAGGAACACCCGGCGCTGGGCTTGGACCGTTCACCCCATCGAGCAGCACGACAACCCCGTCCAGAGGTGGTTGGGCAACCGCTCGAAGGAGAACCGGATCCAGGTCAAGCATCGGTCTCATCTCCTGCCACGCCTCATTGTTCGCCCCGCCTTTTGAGAATGGCTGAGGCACAGGCCTCGCAAACGGAGTAGGAAGACCCCCGCCTTCTGGCGGGGGTCTTCTCTTTGGGCATCTTGGAGCAACCGGACTCCCATATGAGAAAAGGCCGCCTTGCGGCGGCCCTTTCTACGGTTGATAGTTGCCCGTCAGGGGATCCGATTGTCCCACTCGGGCTGGTTCAGCTCAGTTGCCTCGTCAGTGGTCGGGACGTAGACCTGCTCATCGAGTTTGTCGATCAACATCTCCATCCTGGTCTTCTCCGGGTTGAGCCCGGGGTACTCGTTGACTGTGGCGACCTGTCCGGCGAGTTGCATCTTGGTCTTCTCGATGTTGAACCCAGGATGTGACTCCGCCTTGACCTGTGCAGCTAGCTCGTTGAGCCGGGCCAGTTCGGCAGAACCGGCTGGACGCACCGCGGCCTGAGCTGCCAGCTCACTGAGCCGAACCCTCTCGGCGTGACGAGCGGCAGCGATCTCCGCCGGCCCGGACAGCTCATTGACTCCGGACCCTGTGACCTCGTTCCCCTGGTTCACAGCGAACACGAAGCCAGCAGCGATGACGACAGCGAGAGCGGCCGCGGCGATGCCGAGACCCTTACCCGAACGTCCTGCCCTTGTGGTGGTACCCGGTTGGGTAGCACTGGTTGACATGATCTCTCCCTTCCCGAATCGGGGGCGATTTGCTCCCGTCGTTGGTAGGAGTCGGCGCGCCGCGCGCTGATACATGGTTCTTACTGATACCTGTGCTCCCGTCGGAGTCGCGTGCTACCAGGAGCGAATGCGGTCGATAGTGATGCGGATGAGAGCGGAGTAGTCGTCGGCGAATTGCTGCGGCGTCCATCCGAGTCGGCTGATCTGTTCCCGGTACTTGTCGAGGTAGGCAGGATCGCGATGTGGCGGGGTCGGTGACTCGACCGCTTCTGCGGTGCCCTCGAAGGTCGCCATCGTGTCTCCCAACTCGTCGCCACGGAGGTTGAAGGCAACCCTGGGGTTGACGGCGATGTTGGCCAACTTGGTGGCGTCGGGTTTGGAATAGACGAGGAGATCGTCCCCGTCGCGGAGGAACCAGACCACCGAGCTCTGCGGCTGGCCGGACTCGGTGACAGTGGTAAGCCACCCAACCAGGTCATCGTCCATTTGGGTGGCTATCTCCGGTCGATTCTCGAACATCCGGGCAACCTAGCGAGTCGAGGCGAGGACCCCGACCGGCCCGATCATCTCCAATGTCTCGGTGCCTTCCGCGGTGGAGAGGAATTCTCCGGTGGCCATCTCGATGGCGTTCACCCTTGGGGTTTGAACCCAGGTCGAGGCGTATGCGATCGAGCCGGAATCGGTGAAAGTCACCGGTCCCCACCATTGTTCGGGGGTCTCAGGCGGATAATGAACTCGAACGCTGAGATTCGAGCCATCGAGCAGATACAAGCCGGTCGACTCCTGCACAGATACCGATTCCGATTCATCAGTCGTGTAGCCAGATCCGAGCAAGGCCCCACTTGGCGAGACCCAGATGTTCGAGATCGGTTCATCCGTTCGGGCCACGATCTGCCATGTGGTGGTATCGATGGCCTGGACGCCGGCGGGCCTGGTGATGACCATCCAGTCGTCATCGTCTTCGATTAACTCCACTGAGCGACTGGCTACGTAGAGGAGCCGACCATCGGGATTCAAGGCGCTCAGACGTCTGGTTCCCGACTGGAGATCGAATGTCCCGGCTACTGGGTGCTCGATGACTTCGCCTGTTTCAATGTCCACCTCCGATATCACGTCATCATCGCCGTGGACCACCAGGAGCCGTGCACCGACGGGGTCCCAAGTGAAGGAGGGCGAGGTGTAGAGATACCCGGCCCATGGCCCCTGACTGACCGGGTCGACCTGGCCAATCACCACTCCGGGCATTGGAATCTCGGCCAAGACCGGCCCGGCTTCATCGAGCTGGATCGTGGCGACGAACCCTTGCTCCTGACGCCCAGATCCGGGTTCACCCGGCCTGGTGCCATACAGCAGGAACCGAGCCTCTGTGACCGACTCGGCCCCCCACACTCCATAGTTGGCGGGCAGGGATGCAATCAGTGTCGATTCGGTTGAATCGGTTGCGGCGAATCGAAACTCGGCGGTAGCGCCATAGGTGACGTAGAAAACGCTTCCTTGTTGGTTGATATGGAACATGAAGTCGCCGGACTCGGGCCAAGAAGCCACCGGCATCCAGGACTGGAGATCGACAAGACGCATCTCGGGGACCCCGCTGCCGTGCGCGTCGACCGTGGCCACGAGGTATCTGCCATCGGGCGAAGCAAACGATCCCCACAGCGCGTCGCCCATCGGGATCGGCTCGAAAGCGGTCATCAGCTTCAACGACACTGGGTCCACTCTTTGCAGCACGACCCGGTCGACATCGAGAGTGGTCGTTGGGGCTGGTCTCGTGGTCGTCGACGGTCCGATGGTCGGCGTCGGCGCGAAAGCATCAGGCGGGGCGGTCGGTTGCGGTGGCGCGGCCGATTCGGTGCATGCCGCAACGGCCATGATCAAGGCGACAAGTACGGCCAATCGTTGGCGTGACGCCATGTGCTTGCTCCCTCATCAGAGCGTATCAACGACGGCCCCACTCCGCGCGTTACACGGCTGGGAGGATCTGTGTTGAACGGCAGTTGGCCTCCTGGCGTTCGGACAGCGTTAACGGTCGCCAATTAGGGTGCCAGGGCAGACCAAAGGAGGTCCTGTTGCGCAAGAGCAAGCTTATTGCCGTCTTGGTGGTGGGCACACTTCTCGTCCCGGTGGCGGTATTCGCCTCACACTCGTTCAACGACGTGCCGGACGACCATACGTTCCACGATGCCATCGCCTGGATGAAGGACAACGGTGTCACGGTGGGCTGTAACCCGCCGGCCAACACCAACTATTGCCCCGAGGACAACGTGACCCGGGCCCAGATGGCGGCGTTCATGCGGCGTCTCGCCGAGAACCAGGTGGTGGATGCCGCGACCGCCGTCGTCGCGGGCACGGCGCATGAGGCGACCCGCAGCGCGTTGGTAACTGTGGCAGGAACGAGCTCGGGGACCGCCACCTCGATCGCCACCCTCACTGACCTTCCCGCCGGCGCCTATGTCGTGACGGGGACATGGGTTGCCACCGCCCATGGACCGGGCGCAGGAGGGCGGGTGGTCTGCAACCTGACCGCCGGCGCTTCGACGGGGAGAGCAATAGCCCTCATTACGAACCCAGATGCGGGCCAGGAGAGCATGGCTAGCGTGGTCACCGGCACCCTCGCTGCCGGCGACCAGGTGAATCTCAGCTGCTGGACCGAGGGCCTGGCGGGCTCGATCAGTGTCAGCTCGACCCACGTCGTCGCCCATCCAGTGATGGCCGTCGAGTCTGTCGAGGTCACCTCGTAAACCACGCGGGTTTAGTTCAGGCCGGATGCTGCGGCAACCGCCCTGATCAGATCCCAGCCAGGCAGAGGGCCTCATCGGGGTGATGGGGCCCTCTGCTACTTCTTCTTCTCGAGGTCCCCGAGGATCTGTTGCGAGGCGAAGCGGCCTGGAGCGCCCATGACGCAGCCGCCGGGATGGGTCCCCGAACCACATTGGTAATAGCCCTCGATGGGGGTGCGGTACTGGTTCCAACCCGGTGCCGGGCGGAAGAAGAACATCTGGGGGGCGAGGAACTCTCCGGCGAAGATGTTGCCCTCGGTGAGGCCGACCACCCTCTCGATGTCGAGTGGGGTGACCACCTCCCGGTGCAGCACCAGGTCGCCAAACCCGGGGAAGAAGCCCTCCAGGGTCTTCTGCACCACATCGCCGAATCGATCTCGCTCGGTGTCCCAGTCGCTTTCCTTCAGGTGATATGGGGCGTACTGGATGAAGCAAGACATCACCGCCTTGCCCGGAGGGGCCATGTCTGGATCGACGTTGGACTGGATGCACCCGTCGATATATGGCTTCTGCGAGTACCACCCGTACTTGGCGTCGTCGAAGGCACGCTCGAGATAGTCGAGTGAGGGGCCCATGTTGATGAATCCCCGGTACTGGTCCGAGCGACCTTCCAGCCCCGGGTAATTCGGGTTGGCATCGAGGGCGAAGTTGACCTTGGCCGAGGTCCCCTGGAACTTGAAGCGGCGAATGTTCTCCACGAGATCTGTCGGCAACTCCCGAGGATCGACCAACTGCATGAAGGTGCGGCGGGGGTCGACGGCGCTGACCACGATCTTCGCCTCCAGCTCGGCCCCGTCTTCGAGTACCACCCCGGTGGCCCTGCCGTTCTTGGTGATGACGTGGTCGACCGGCGACTCGAGCCTGATCTCGGCTCCGAACGACTCGGCGGCTCGGGCTAGTACCTGGGTGAACCCACCGTTGCCTCCCTTGTGGAATGCCCAGGCACCATAGGCGCCGTCGTGCTCGCCGAATGAGTGATAGAGGAGGACCAGACCGGAGCCCTGGGAACGTGGGCCAACCTTGGTGCCGATGATGCCCGAGGAGGCGAGCAGACCCTGCATGAGATCGGACTCGAAGTAGTCCTCGAGGATGTCGGCGGCGCTCCCTGTCATCAGCCGGATCAAGTCGTGCAGGACGCCAGGGGGCAGATCGGCGAGATATGAGCCGATTGCCGCCATCCGTGCTCGCTCCTCGGGGTCCTTGGAGGTGATGTCGGGTGGGATCGAGTCCATCAGTGGTCTTATGGCATGGACCACCTGTTCCATCATGTGCCCGTAGGCGTCGTAGGCGTCGGCGTCGTGGGGCGAGTGCCGGGAGATCTCGTGGTGGTTCTCGTTCTTGTCCTGCCCCAGCAAGATGTAGTCGCCATCCTCGGTCGGGGCAAAGGTCGAGGGCATGAGGAGGGGCATGAAGCCATGCTTGGTCAACTCCAACTCGTGGATGATCTCGGGGCGAAGCAGGCTCAGGGCGTACGAGAACGTGGTGAAGCTGAACCCTGGATGTAGCTCCTCGGTAATGGCGGCGCCGCCGACGAGATGCCTCCGCTCCAGGATGAGGGTGCTCAGGCCCGCCTTGGCGAGATAGGCCCCGTTGACCAGACCGTTGTGGCCGCCACCGATGACGATTGCGTCGAACTTCTTCTTGGCCGGCATGTCTACCTCAGGCTGTCTTTCTCGGTGGGTTGAAGAAGGGGAGACGGCTCACATTGGCTTTCACGACGTCGTAGCGATGATCGATGGTGACCTCGAGGCTCAACTCGGTCCCAAGAGCGGCGTGTTCGGGACGGACTCGGGCGATCCCGACGTGGCGCTGAGCCATCGGTGAGTAGACGAAGCTGGGCGTGTACCCGATCCGCTCCAGCTTCTCGTCGTAGATCATCATCCCGCCGTGCTCGGGGGTGTGATCCTTGGGAGGGATGACCCCGCGTTCGTTGAAGACACGGTTCCAGTCTTCGTAATCGACCATGATCCCGACTGTCTTCCACCTGGACGTGGCATCGGCCAACTCGCGCTCGATGGCGCGCCGACCAATGAATGCCCTGTCATCGGAGGCGAGGTCACGAAGCATCCATCCCAGCCCCAGCTCGTGGGGGGTGGTCCGCTGGTCGTCGTTCCATGCGTAGCGGGCGGAGTAGAAGTCGACATCGATGAGGACCAGCCCTGCTTCGATCCGGGCGATGAGCAAAGCGGTCTGACCGGCCGGGATCACACCATAAGGAGCCGCAACCTCGAAGAGCGTGTCCCACACGCCGACTGCGTCGTCCCTCTCCACCCAGATCTCATACCCGAGGTCCCCGGTGTAGCCGGTCCGGGAGATGGTCACCGCGGCGTTGCCTACTTTGGCCGGGGTGAGATGGAAGTAGCCGATCTCCTCCATTTCCGGAGCCAGCTGCTTGAGGATCTCCCTGGCATAAGGGCCCTGCAGGGCGAGCGCCCCGAAATCGTTCGAGACATCTTCGATCTGTACCGCCATCTGGCCGGCGAGGTCTTGCAGAAAGGCCATGTTGGGCTCGGCAGCGGTAAGCAGGAACTCGTCGTCGCTGTGACGGAGGACGACTCCGTCTTCGACCACCCACCCATCGTCGTCACACCAGACTGTGTAATGCGCCTGGCCAGGGCGGCATTTTCGGATGTCACGTGCCAGGACGCCGGCAAGGAATCTCTCGGCGTCCGACCCGATGATCCGGTACTTGTAGAGAGGGGACGTGTCGATGACCGCCGCCGAGTTCCTGATCGCGAAGTACTCGAATTTGTCAGACATCTGATAGCGGTCTGTGGCGAGATATCCCGACCAGTGGCTCCACAACCCCGTCTTGTTCGCCTCGCTGGTCCTGGGGTGAAACGGTGTCTCGCGGATCAAGTCTGCAACCTCGGCTGGGTCGGATCACTGTAATCGGGGAAGGTTGAATCGTCATTCAGGATTCACGTTCACGTGAATCGGCGTCACAGGCCCTCAGATGCGGATACATTGCCCTTTGGGGCAACCTGAATGGAGAGTCAATTGATGAGACGCCTTATCGTGTCGATGATCGCCGCACTGGTGGCGGTGTCACTTGTTCCGATCGCTTCGGCCCAAGAGGAGGATGACCAGGTCACCCTTCGCGTCGGCCTCACCCAGGACTGGGAGATCCTGAACCCGACGTCCGGGTACACCGTGGCAGCGTATGAGGTGTGGAACCTCCATTACGCCACGCTCACCGACAAGGCCGCGGACGATTTCGCGACCACCCCTGGCCTGGCCGAATCGTGGGAAGAGGTCGAGCCCGGGATCGAGTACGTGTACACCCTGAGGGAAGGCCTCACCTGGTCTGACGACGAACCGATCACAGCCGAGGACGTGGCCTGGAACATCAACACAGGACGAGACCAGGGTTGGGACAACATGGTTTCGACAGTTGGAAACATCGAGGCCACCGCCGAAGACGAGCGAACCGTCCGGCTGGTTTCTTCTGTCCCCGACCCCAAGCTGCCCACCATGGACGTCTATCTGGTGCCGCAGCACATATGGGAGCCGATCGCCACCGACTATGACGCAGCGACCCAATACGCCGCAGACGAAGGCGTAGGGAGCGGGCCATTCGTAATGACCGAGTTCACCCCGGGGCAATCTGTGGTGATGGCGGCCAACCCCAACTACTGGGGTTGGGAAGGCGAGGAGCCTCCTTACGACCAAGTGATTTTTCGTCTCTTCGAGAACCCCGACGCGATGGTGGCCGCCCTCCAGCAGGGCGAGATCGATGCAGCCCAGGGATTTCCGGCTTCGTCATGGGACGCCCTGGAGGCCGACCCAAACATCGAAGTCGTAGCGGGCCAGCAAGGCGGTTTCGACGAGATCGCAATCAACGGCGGCGCCGCTGAGGGTCAGCCTCATCCGGCATTGCTCGATGTCGAGGTGCGTCGGGCTATCGCGCACGGCATCGACCGCCCTGCCGTCATCGAAGACCTCTGGTTCGGCCTGGCAAGTCCGTTGGAGACGCTGAGTCCCTCGGCCGACCCAAAATGGATTCCGGAGATCCCCGAAGAGAATCAACTCACCTACGACCCCGACCGGGCCAATCAAATTCTCGACGACGCGGGGTACATGGACACAGACGGTGACGGCATCAGGGAGATGCCTGACGGTACCAATCCTCTCGTCATCCGCCATGCGGTCAACACCGATGGCGACCTGGCCGGGTCGATCGGGGACCTGATGGTGGGATGGATGGAGGAGATCGGCATCGGGGTCGAGTTGGAGGCGTACGACCAGGATGCCCTCTTCGGGGTCATCGTCGAAGGCACCTACGACACCTTCTTCTGGGGCTGGGTGCCCTTCGTCGACCCGGATCCGATGCTGTCCTATTTCACCGAGGCCGAGATCGGTAACAACAACGACGCCAACTGGTTCGATCCCGAATACGACGCGCTCTATGCGGAACAAAACCAACAGGTCGATCCGGACCAGAGAGTGGAGACCGTCCACGAGATGTTGACCATGTTCCACGATGCGGCCGTGTACATCCCGATGTATATCGCGCCCGACCTCCAGGCCTATCGAACCGATACCTTCGAGGGCTGGGTCAAGCAGCCCGCGGACATCGGTCCGGTGATGTTCAGCAACACCTCACCCAGCTACGTCCAGCTCACCCCGATCGGTGCCGAAGCAGGGGGGTCGGGCATCAACTGGCTGCTCTGGGGTGGTATCGCCGCTGGTGTGATCCTGATCGCTGGTGTCTTCCTCGCGATGAGGAATCGTTCCACCGCCGACGATCGAGAGTGAGCGCCTGACCACGGCTCGAGACACGGGACGAGGGCGGGGAAGACTCATTGGCCGAAAGGTTCTCGGGTCGATCCTCACCCTCGTCTTCGTCCTCGTGTTCAATTTCTTCCTGTTCCGCGTGGTGCAGACCGATCCGATCGGGTCGCTGTTCAGGGGAAGGAACGTCCCTCAGGAGACGCTGGAGAACCTGCGCGTGGCTTTTGGCCTCGACCAGCCGCTCGGGACGCAGTTCCTGTTCTACCTGAGAGAGTCGGCACAGCTCAACTTCGGTATTTCCTATCAGACGCGCCAACCGGTGTGGGACGAGATCGTCGCCGCGATCCCGGCGACCGTTGCGCTGGTCGGAGTCTCGGCGATCCTCTCAGCGGTCATCGGCACCATCGGGGGGATCATCGCCGCCTGGCGTAGGAACACCTGGAAGGATCACTCGATCACCTCCGGGACGATGGTGTTCTACTCGATGCCAGATTTCTGGCTCGGCATGATCCTCCTCGTCCTCTTTGCCGTTGTCCTGGGGTGGTTCCCCGTAGGAGGGGTCTCCACTGCGGGATCCGGCGAATCCGGCTTAGCGCTGCTCATCGACCAGGCCTACCACATGTTCCTTCCCGCGCTGACCCTCACCTTGGCCTATCTCGGGGAGTACACCCTGGTCACCAGGAGCTCGTTGCTCGACGTAATGGGTGAGGACTATCTCACGGTGGCTCGGGCCAAGGGATTGCGGGATGTGGCAGTGCGTAACCGCCATGCCGTTCCCAACGCCTTGCTCCCGGTCGTGACGCTCACGGCGATCAACTTTGGCTTTGTCCTCTCGGGCGCGATCGCTGTCGAGGCTGTTTTTTCTTGGCCCGGCCTGGGCAAGCTCACCGCCGACGCCATCCGCGGCCCCGACCTCCCCATGCTCCAGGCGCTCTTTCTCCTTTTCAGCGCGGCGGTCATCGTCTTCAACCTGATCGCCGATCTCACCTATAGCTGGCTCGACCCGAGGGTGGAGGGTCAATGACCAGCCTCGCCATGCAGAGACGACGCGCCACCGCGGGACGGGTGTGGAAGCAATTCCGCAGCTCGAGAAGCGGCATGATCGGGCTCGGCGTACTGCTGTTGTTCGTCTTGATGGCCTTGGCGGCGCCCCTGCTCGCCGACGTCAGGGAGTTGAACCCGGTCTACGCCCGGGCTCAAGGAAATCCCCAATGGGCACCTCCGAGCGAATTCGGCCCGCTGGGCACCGACTACATCCGCCGCTCGGTGTGGGCGCAGTTCGTCTGGGGATCCCGGGTCAGCCTCTTCGTCGGGCTGGCGGCAACGGTGCTCACTATCTTGATCGGCTCGGTCATCGGCATCATCGCCGGGTTTGTCGGGGGCAAGCCTGACGCGGTGCTGATGCGGGTAACAGAATGGTTCCTGGTGGTTCCCTTCCTGCCTCTGGCCATCGTGCTGGCCTCGGTCCTGGGGCGAAACGTCTGGAACATCATCTTCGTCATCGGCATCACTTCATGGCCTTCGACCGCGCGTCTCATTCGCGCCCAAGTCCTGACGGTCAAGCAACGTTTGTTCGTCGATCGGGCGCGCTCGCTTGGCGCGAGCGGAAGCCACATAGTCGGGCAGCACATCCTCCCCAACGTCATGGGACTGATCCTGGCCAACGCCACCCTGGCCGTCCCGATCTCCATCCTCACCGAGACCACGCTGGCCTTCCTGGGCCTGGGTGACCCCTCGGCTGCTTCATGGGGCAAGACTTTGGAGGAGGCCTTCGTCAACGGTGCCATGGTTAGGAACGCCTGGTGGTACTTCGTCCCCGCCGGTCTCGGGATCCTGGCGGTCGTCCTCGCCTTCACCCTGATCGGGCGCACCCTCGAGGAGATCGCCAATCCGAGACTGAGCCGGGCCCGATGAGCGAGCCGATGCTGTCGGTGCGTGACTTGGAGGTCACCTATCACGGGCACGGTGGCGACGTGCCGGCGGTGCGCGGGGTGAGCTTCGATCTGGAAAAGGGGGATTCTCTCGGTCTCGCCGGCGAGTCCGGTTGCGGCAAGTCCACCCTGGCCAATGCATTGCTTCGTCTGCTCCCGGCCGGGACCGAGGTGACCGGACAGATCACTCTGGATGGGAAAGACGTCCTCAACCTCACTCCGGGAGGACTGAGAGCCGCCCGATGGACCTCCGGGGCCATCATCTTCCAGGGGGCGCTCCATGCCCTGAACCCGGTCCAGACCGTGGGCGAGCAGATCGCTGAGCCGATGTTGGTCCACCAGACCGCTGCCAGCGACGTCGTCGCCCGCGAACGTGTCGTCGAGCTGCTGAGGCGGGTTGGCCTGCCGGCGGCCCGGGCCGACTCGTATCCCCATCAGCTGTCGGGGGGCCAGAGACAGCGGGTGCTAATTGCCATGGCCCTGGCATGCGACCCATTAGTCCTCATCGCCGACGAGCCGACAACGGCGCTCGACCTGATGGTCCAGGCTCAGGTCCTCGACCTCCTCGCGGACCTCAAGAAGGAGCGTGACCTGACCTTGATGTTCATCACGCACGATCTCTCGGTGCTCACCTACGCCTGTCGGCGACTGGCGGTTATGTATG
>JARDZU010000232.1 GCA_029240695.1 Acidimicrobiia bacterium
TTGGCGTCTCGATGGCCGCGGCCGAGCTCGAGGAACTCCTCCCAGGAAATGAAGCGCTCGTCCTCACGCCACTTGCGGAAGCCACGTGGCTCGATGTGGATGATCTTGCGCAGGTCAGGCAGCGAATCGATGACTGCCATCACCTTGTCCGCCTGCTCCTGGTCCTCGGCCAGATGCACCGCAGCTCCCGAATCGGAGAGGAGGTATTGGACCTCGGCGGCGGGATTAGTCGGGTAGAGCCCGACCGTAATGGCCCGGACCGCCACCGTGGCCATGTCGAGGATCACCCACTCGGGACGGTCCTCGGAATGGATCGAGACCCGGTCACCTTCGTAGACACCGAGGGCGAGGAGTCCGTGAGCGGCCTCGAGAACGGATTCCCAGTACTGGGTCCAGGTGATCTCCTGCCAGATCCCGAAGTCCTTCTCCCGCATCGCCACGCGGTCCGGATGGTCCTGAGCCCATTCCCTGACATAGGCGGGCGGTGTCTTGAAACCGACGTCAGCCGACGGCGCGCCGGCTCGCTCCAGGACGGTCGTCATCCGGTGTCCTCCTCAAAGACGCCCGGACAATATCGGCTGGAACCGAACTTTGCGGGTTCGATCAAATTTGGGTTATCCCCGAACCCAGGGTTCCCACCACCGCAGAGCGAAGTCTGCAACCCTGGGTTCGCAGTCCTACGAGCCTGCGCTCCACTCCGACCCGCCGGGCCAGTGCTCTTTCTTCCAGATCGGCGCCCGGGTCTTGAGCTCGTCGATGATGAAACGGGCCGCTGCGAAGGCGTCATCGCGGTGGGCGCTGGAAACGGCCACCGCCACGGAGGCCTCCCCCAGACTCACAGTGCCAGAGCGGTGCTCGACGGCGGCCCCCAGGATCGACCAGCGGGCAGCAGCATCCTCCACGATCTCGCGGATTTTTGGCTCCACCAATTCGGCGTAGACCTCGTATTCGAGGTGGGTGACGCCCGACCTCGCCGATGAGTGGTCGCGCACCGTCCCCAAGAAGAGCACGGTGGCACCCGAATCGGGCCGGCCGACCTCATTGACCAGCGAGGATGTGTCGATCGGGTCGGGTCCGACCAACACCCTGATCGGTTGACGGGCGGCGTCCATAGAATCCCAAGCCTATGACCGACATCGGCCCACCCGGGCCGCAGCTGTGGGAGGAGCCCGATGACAGCCCCGACGGCTACGAGGACTACCCGCCGCCGGCGGCGCCGGCGCCGCCCGCCGCCCCGACCCGGAGCCGGCCGGACATGTGGACCGTCGTGCTCGGTGTTTTCGGCGGCGCCCTCCTCGGGACCGGTGTGACTCTGGCGATTCTCGGTTTCACGGGCGTATTCGAAGAGCCGCCGGTGCCCACCAACCCGCCACCGCCAATTCTGACCGTGCCCCCGCCTACCACAGCTCCGACGGTCATCGCCGACATAGGCAACGCCACCGAGGTGGCACTGCGGGCGATTCCCAGCATCATCGCGGTCGAGACAATTAGCGCACTGGGTGAGGGCGGCGGTAGCGGTGTCGTCTATTCAGACGACGGATACATCATCACCAACCACCATGTGGTCAGCGAGGCCGACGAGCTCGCCATCGTGTTCTCGGACGGAGGACGCTGGGTCCCCGAGATCATCGGGATGGACGACCTCACGGACATCGCCGTCCTCCGGGTGAACCGCCCTGACCTGACACCCATCGAAGTGGGCTCCTCGGGCTTGCTCGTCATCGGGGAGCGAGCGGTGGCCGTGGGCAACCCCCTCGCCCTCGAAGGTGGGCCATCGGTCACCTACGGCATCGTGAGCGCCCTCAACCGGTCGTTGGAGGTGGAGTCAGGCGAGACGCTGTTCGGGCTCATCCAAACCGACGCGCCCATCACCCGGGGTTCTTCCGGCGGTGCCCTGCTCGACAGCGCGGCCCGACTGGTGGGCATCACAACGGCGATCGCCGTCTCCGATGTGGGGGCCGAAGGGCTCGGGTTCGCCATCCCGATCGACACCGCCCTGGATGTCGCCAATGATCTCATCGAAGACGGCGTAGTCAGCCATGCCCAACTCGGAATCCAGGGCGAGACCGCATTCGCCGAATCCGACGGCGCCGAGTACCCGGTCGGGGTCCTGGTGACGAGTGTGACCCCGGACTCCGCTTACGACCTCGGAGGCGGTTTCACCAACGACGTGATCACGGCGCTCGACGAGGTCCCGGTCACGTCGATGGACACACTTCTCACCGAGCTCCGCACCAGGCGCGCCGGCGAGCTGGTCACCATGGCCGTGACCCGGGCCGACGCCGATGCCGAGCTCGCGGTGACCCTGGAGGGCCGCCCGTGAGCGACGACCTCTTCTCAAAGCTGTTCGATCTCTTCGATCAGCCCGGCCCGATCAACTGGAAGCTGGCCGCCGAGGTCGCCCGCCATCTGTCCGGCGAGACCGAGCCTGTCGAGCCTTGGGCCGCCGAGGAGTTCCGGGAACTTGCCCGGCTCGCCGAATACCGAATCGAGCAGATCGCTCCCTTCCGTGTCGTCCCCGCCCCGGATGTGCTTCCCCTGGATGCCCGGGGGTGGGCGGAGCGCAACCTCGAGTCCTATGGCTCACTGGTCGAGCCTTTCGCCTCCTCGGTAGGCTCCGATGGTCCGGCTGCCCCGCTGATGGCCCAACTGGCGCCGGCGATCATCGGGCTCCAGGTCGGATCGCTCGTCGGTTCGCTGTCGACATGGGTGGTCGCATCCTTCGACGCCGGCCTCCCCCAGGATCATCCGGGGAATCTCAGCATCGTGGTACCCAACATCGAGGCCATGACACACTCTGGCGCGATCGACGAGAAGGAGATCCGGCTGTGGATCGTGGCCAACGAGGTGTCATTCAGAGCCGTCTCGCAACTTCCGTGGATCCACGACCACGTCCATCAGCTTTCCACTGCCTTTGCCGATGCGGTCAAGATCGATCCGACCATGCTCAGCGGCCTGATGGCAGGCGGATCGGATCCCGAGGCGATCGAGCAGGCGATCCAGGACGCCGGCGGGCTGGAGGGCCTCATGGGTGGTGAGGAGGCCGAGGCGCCGCGTCTCGAGTTGGAGGCTTTCCTCGGGGCCATAACCGGGTGCGGCCGTCTCCTCGCACGACGGGCCATTGGCGAGCTCTCACCGAACTTCGACGAGATCACCAACCTGCGTGACCAGGCGCGGGAGACGACCGAGGCCGCACCGACGATTGGTGTCGGCCCGGTCCCGCCCGAGGCGACGCGCCTTGGAGACGTGTTCAACCAGGAGGTCGAGCGGCGGTACGGGGAGGACGCCCTGGAGACCCTCTGGTCCGATCCCACTCGGATGCCGAGCGCAGCCGAATTGCGCGACCCGACTGCCTGGGCAGCCCGCGTCCTTCTGGATGGGTGGACCTGACATGCCGCTCGAGGTGGGTGCGAACGCCCCGGAGTTCTCCCTGGTCAGCCAGAACCGCGACAGGATCTCACTGGACGACCTGAAGGGCAAGAAGTCGATGATCGTCTTCATGCCCTACCCGCACACCCGGACATGTGAGTCTGAGGCGTGCGAGATCAGGGACAACTGGGCGGCGTTCGAGGGAATCGACGCCAACGTGGTCATGATCACGACGCACGCCGGAGCAACCAATCGGGACTGGGCGGATGACAACGACTACCCCTTCCCGATCCTTTCCGACTACTGGCCCCATGGCGAGGTGTCCCGGGCTTATGACACCTTCGATGAGACGTTTGGCTATGCCAAGCGGACGACCTACATCCTCGATTCGGACGGCGTGATCAGGGATGTGATCGCGTCAGACGTACTCGGTGAGGCGCGCCCGTTCGCCTCCTATCTCCCGGCCCTGGAATCGATCACCTAGCTCCGATCACACAGATTGGTGGGGCCACATCTTCGGCGGGCCTAAGGGGACCATGGCCCGATGGGAGGAGTCGTCGGGTACAACTCACCATGACATGATCGACACCTCGGCGCTCAGTCCAAGCTGATGACAGCCCGACTCAAAGCGCCCTTCAAGGCCTGTTGATGATCCTGGGCAATGTTCTCGGGTATGGTCGGAGTGATTGCCATGCCGACCCTGGCGGCCATCCTCATCGTTGTCGCCGTTGGCTCGTTGCGGGTCGGTCGGATCCAATCGATCCTCTGCACCGGCCCGACGTCGAGAATCGCGATGATCGCCACGGCGCTCGGGCGCGACCGCGTTCAAGGTGTTCTGTGAC
>JARDZU010000233.1 GCA_029240695.1 Acidimicrobiia bacterium
GAGGCAGTTCGTGGCGTCGCATCGCCTCCACGATCACAGCGGCCTCGATAGAGCCCGAGGCCCCCATGGCGTGGCCGGTGGTCCCCTTGATCGATGACACCGCAGGCTGTTCATCGAAGACGCGGTCGATCACCCCGCCCTCGGTGCGGTCGTTCAAGCCGGTCCCGGTGCCGTGGGCATTCACGTAAGTGACCTCTTCGGGGACGATACCGGCGTCGACCAGGGCGAGCCGGATCGCCCGCTCCGCCCCTTCCCCTTTGGGGTGGGGTGCCGTGATGTGGTGGGCGTCGGCGGTCGACGCGCCGCCCCTGAGCTCGGCCAGGATGGTTGCCCCGCGCTGAATGGCAGAGTCTTCGGTCTCGAGGACCAGGATCCCGGCACCTTCACCCATGACGAACCCGTCTCGGTCGACGTCGAACGGGCGGGCGATCCCGCTCGGTGACAAGGCCCTGGCCGCCCTGAACCCCTCCTCGGCGGACGGGCGGGCTGCTGCCTCAGTGCCGCCAACCACCGCTGCGTCGGCATATCCCCATTGGATCTGACGGAGCCCATCGAGGACGGCCTGCGTTCCGGCGGCGCATGCCACCGAAGGCGTGGACACCTGCCCACCGAATCCGTACTTGATCGATATCCCTGCGGCGGCGGCGTTAGTCATCATCATCGGGATGAGGAATGGTGAGGCCCTTGGCTCGTCCTCATCGGCGACATGTACGAGTTCCTCGAGAGATCCGAGGCCGCCAATGCCCGTGGCCACCGAGACTGTCACCCGATTGGGGTCGACACCGAGCGGGCCGGCCTGCTCCAGGGCCTCGTGGGCGGCGACGAGCGCAAACTGGGTGAATCGATCGAGACGGCGGTGCTCGCGCTTTGGAAGCCATGGCTCGGGGTCCCAGTTGGCGACCAGATGCGACCCCGGGGCCGATGGAGGGCTTTGCATGCCCTTCCACAGATCATCCATGCCGACACCTGGTGCAGCCACGACACCGATCCCGGTAACGACAACCTTCCGCATGCTCATGCGCTCAATTCTGCCGGAAACATCACTCTGGGAAAACAGTCCGTTGCAGCTTTCTCATTCCCCCAATCCACCGGTCGTAATCGTTGGCCTTGTTCTGAAAGAACTTTTCGACCTCGGCATGGGGCAGGATGAGGAAGCGCTCGGCCGCGATCCCGGCAACCACGGCGTCTGCCACCTCGTCGGGATCCATGGCCAGGGGGTCGAGGAGGGCGTGGAACTCGTCGGCCGAGTCGAGAAGCGGTGTCTTGACCCCCATCGGGCACAGACAGCTCACTTTGATCCCCTGATCTCCGTAGGTGATGGCGAGCCATTCGGCAAACGACACAGCGGCATGCTTGGTGACCGAGTACTGGGCAGCCTTCAGGTTGGTGAGGAGCCCAGCTGCCGACGCGGTCGACAGAAAATAGCCCTCGCGTCGTGCCAGCCATCCGGGGATGAGGCGGCGGGCGGCATGCACGTGTGACATCAGATTCACCCGCCACATGAAATCCCAGCGCTCCGCGGTGGTCTGCTCATCGCCGGCGAATCCGATTCCGGCGTTGGCACAAAAGAGGTCGACGGGCCCGAACCGATCCTCCGTCTCGTCGATGAGGCGGTCATTGGACTCCGGGTCGGCGACGTCAACGTGCACTGCGGTGGCGCCGATGTCGGATGCGACCGAGATCGCTGAGGCAATATCGAGATCCGCCACGATCAGGCCTCGGGGCTTCTCCTCGGCGAACCGCCGCGCCAGGGCGGCGCCGATGCCGCTGCCCCCGCCAGTGACGACGACTACCCGATCAGTGATGTTCAAAAGGGTGCGCTCTCGAGCAAAGAGGCTCCGCCCTTCACGGCGGGAGCGAGCCCGTTGGCCATCGGCAGCAGCTGCTCACCGTAGAAGCGGGCAGTGGTCACCTTGTCGGCCAGGAAAGACTCCTCGAATCCGTGTGGTTCGCCGAGGGCGGCGACGGCAGTGCGTGCCATGAGCCAGCCGCCGAGCACGATTCCGAACTGCCGAAGGTAAGGCGAGGCCCCGGCCAGAGCCGACTGGATGTCCCCGGCGACCAACCGCTCGCCCAGCCAGGTAGAAGTCTCGGCGAGGCCTTGTATCGCGACACCAAGCTCCTCACGGAACATGACCAGTTCCTCATGCCCTTCCATGGTGGCGAGCTCGTCGGTCATCGCGCCGATGACACCTGCGACAACCGCGCCGTTGTCGAGCGGGATCTTGCGCAGCACGAGATCGATGGCCTGGATGCCGTTGGTGCCCTCGTAGATGGGTGCGATCCTCGAGTCCCGCAGGAACTGTGCGGCGCCCGTCTCCTCGATATAGCCCATGCCCCCATGCACCTGAACTCCGAGCGAGGCGACGTCGACACCGACATCGGTGCACCAGGCCTTGACTATCGGGGTCAGCAGGGCCAGCCGATCGGAGGCGAGCTTTCGCCGTTCTTCGCTGTCCGCTTGACCGAGATGGTCACCTTCGCCCGCGGTGAGATAGAGGAGGGAGCGCATCGCTTCGACGTAGGCCTTCATCGTGAGCAGCATGCGACGGACATCTGGGTGTTCGACGATTGGGACGCTCTCTTTGGACTCGGCGCCGATGGACCGACCCTGGACTCTGTCCCGGGCGTAGGAGAGGGCGTGCTGGTAAGCCCGCTCGCCAATGGCGACCCCCTCCATGCCGACGCCCACTCGGGCCATGTTCATCATCGTGAACATGTTCCGCATCCCCTCCTGCTCGTCACCGACGAGGTACCCGACGGCCCCATTCCCCTCGTCGCCGTAGGAGATCACACAGGTGGGGGAGGCGTGGATACCCAGCTTGTGCTCGAGCGAGACCACCTTCAGATCGTTGCGCTCACCCGGCTCACCGTTCTCGTCGAGGATGAATTTGGGGACCAGGAACATCGAGATCCCACGGGTTCCCGGGGCTGCGTCGGGTGTTCGGGCCAGAACCAAGTGGACGACGTTCTCGGTCAGGTCCTGGTCGCCCCAGGTGATGAAGATCTTGGTCCCGAATAGGCGGTACGAGCCGTCGTCGTGGGGCACTGCCTTCGTCCGCACGGCACCAAGGTCGGATCCCGCCTCGGGCTCGGTCAGGTTCATGGTGCCGGTCCACTCGCCGTTGACCAGCTTTTCGATGTAAGCCGCCTTCAACTCATCAGACCCGTGTCGTTGCAAGGCCTCGACGGCTCCGTGGGTGAGCATGGCCGCCAGGGAGAAAGCCATGTTGGCAGTCTTGAACATCTCCTCGATGACGACTCCCACTACGTATGGCATACCGCCACCGCCCCATTGCTCGGGCATGTGCGCCGCTGCCCACCCCGACTCGACGTACTTTCGATAAGCCTCCTTGAAGCCCTCGGGGGTTCGCACGGTGCCTGCCTCGGTGAGGACCGAGCCTTCCTCGTCGCCGGTCCGGTTGAGGGGCGCCATCACCTCGGTGAAGAACCGGCCCGCCTCCTCGAGAATGGCCCGCACCGTGTCTGGATCGGCGTCCTGATGGCCATCGAGCTTGGCAACTTCGTCCAACCCAGCGACATGGGTGAGCGTGAACATCATGTCGTCGATGCGCGGCTGGTACCCGGACATGTCAAAAGGCTACCGAGCACCTCTAGCTGTGGCCCACCTCGAGCTGTGTGATGACGGTTCCGTGGAGCACCTCGTACCCCAATCCCTCGTAGAGGCCGTAGGCGCCGGTGGGGTTCTCTGAGTCGACGCCGAGCATCGTATGGGTAAGTCCCGCGTGGAGGAAAGCATTGAACGAGTTCTCGAGCAGCGCCGATGCAACTCCCCGGCCACGCCACGCCCGCTTCACCCCAAGACTTCTCACCCAACCCTCCCGGCGGCCCGTTACTTGCTCGTCGTCGGGGAAGAATCCGTTGAGGGCATAGCCGACCACCTCGCCCCCAGCCACGGCTTGAAAGGAGAGGTCGAGACGGATCGCATTGCGCTCGATGAGGTGCCGAAAGCTTTCCGAGTCCATGCGGGTCGACCCCCAATGATCGCCGAAAGCCTCGTTCAGCGCTTCGCGGGTCCCCTCGTCGAGTGATCGGTCCCAGGCGATGATCTCCACGCCATCGGGCGACCGCGGCACCACCGGTGCTTCCAGCGGCCGGAGCATCTCCTTTATGAACCGGACGGGCTCGAAGCCGAAGCGACGGTAGAGGCGAAATTCGTCTTCCACCCAGTCGAACGCATTGGTTCGGACAA
>JARDZU010000004.1 GCA_029240695.1 Acidimicrobiia bacterium
GTCGACGGGGAGCAGACCGAGGCACTGGTCGGGGTTCGAGGCTCGGTGCGGTCGGCGATTCATGAGCTGACCCGGACTGTCATGCAGCGTTACGGTCATGACACGGCCCGTCTTCGCCTCGATATCGCCGGATATGCCGAGAGACGGCGTCAGGCGCTGACTATCTACGCCGATCGGCTAATCGACCAACTCATGGTCGAAGGTGGGGAGGTCATGCTGGAACCGATGAGCCCGGCCGATCGAAAAGTGATCCACGACGCCGCCGCTGCTCGAGAGGGCGTCAACTCCTACTCCGAGGGGGAATCACCCCGTCGCTACGTGGTTCTCACCGCCACGGGCCCGACGGCCCCCACTGCCGCCACACAAAGCGAAGAAGAGGAATGAGGTTGTAGGTTGTAAGTGGTCGGTGGGTCCAGAAAACCTACGACCTAGAACTTAGAACCATGAATTACCCCGCCTTCCGGCGGGGTAATTTGTTTCACGTGGAACCTTCCCATCTTCTTTGGGCTCGATGCAGCGAGTGGGCCGGTCGTGAATTGTCCCCGACCCGGGTCTCAACTCTCGAGCGGTATCGGGAGTGGCTGCTTACCGAAGCGGTGGAAGCCGGGGGCATCGGCCCCAACGAGGCGGTCCGGGTCGACAACCGGCATATCGGTGACTCATTGCTTTTTGCGGGGGGATTTCGAGAGACTCCGGAACTCGTTCTCGATGTCGGATCCGGGGTTGGTCTACCCGGGATTCCTCTAAGCGTCGTGATGCCCGATACCCGTTTTGTGCTACTCGATCGATCGGGCCGGCGGGTCGATCTGATGAGACGGGTGACGCGGATGCTGGATCTGCCCAATGTCCAGGTGGTACATGGAGATATCTCGGACTGGGATACCCCGGTCGATGGGATTGTCTCCCGGGCCAGTCTCTCCCCGGAGCAGGCGTTGGTGACCTTCAACCGTCTTCTGCGGCCGGGAGGCAGGGCTGTAGTGGGGGGCTCCTGGGCGGCGCCACCGGTGGTGGTGGGCTTCGACCTGCTCGAAGTTCCGGGCACGGTCCTTGACCAAACTGTTTGGCTTCTTATCATGCGTCCTCAGTGAGCGAAAAGCGCCCTCTGGTTGTCGCGCTGGCCAATCAAAAGGGTGGCGTGGGCAAATCGACCACCGCCATCAATCTGGCCGCGGCGTTGGCTTTTCAGGGTCAGCGAACACTTCTGATCGATCTCGACCCGCAGGGCAATGCCACCAGTGGTCTCGGGGTGGATCGGTCAGCTATCAGCACGTCGATATATGAAGTCCTGCTCAAGGAAGCCGAGACAGATGACGCGGTAGAGCCCACGTCGGTGCGGGATTTGTTCGTCATCCCGGCCACGATCGATCTGGCCGGCGCCGAGATCGAGCTTGTCTCATTGCTTTCACGTGAAACACGTTTGCGCACCGCCATTGCTGATCTCGATCAGGGTTTCGAGGCCATACTGATCGACTGTCCTCCCTCTCTGGGTCTGCTCACCGTCAACGCCTTCACTGCTGCCGACGAGGTGTTGATCCCGATCCAGTGTGAGTACTACGCCTTGGAAGGTCTCACCCAGTTGTTACGCAATGTGCAATTGGTGACGGCTAATCTCAATAAGGACTTGAAGGTTGGCGGTGTGGTGCTCACCATGTACGACGGTCGAACCAAGCTGTCCAAGGATGTTGCTGAGCAGGTACGTGAGCATTTTGCCGAAACCACCTATCGGACGGTGATTCCGCGCTCGGTGCGCCTTTCCGAGGCTCCTTCCTACGGGGAACCGATCGAGGCGTTCGATCCGATGAGCCGAGGGGCCATCGCCTACCGACAACTGGGACGGGAGTTCATCGAACGTCACGGGCTGAACTAGGAGGATGTGATGACGGTTAGACGTGCGGGCTTGGGCCGGGGTCTCGAGTCACTGATCCCAATCGATCCGGCTCAAGTCGAATCAGGGGGCTTCCGAGAAATCCCGGTCGATCAGATCAAAGTCAACCCGGACCAGCCCCGCTCGCGATTCGACGATGAGTCGCTCGAGGAGATGGCCAACTCGATGAAGGACGTGGGCATCCTCCAGCCAATCGTGGTGACCCGAGGGGACGACGGCTATGTCTTGATCGCCGGGGAACGACGTTGGCGGGCAGCGAAGCGAGCCGGGTTGGGTGTGATTCCGGCGGTGATTCGTGAGGCCACTGGTCAGCCGACGCTGGTCGAGGCCTTGATCGAGAACGTGCAGCGCCAGGATCTCACCCCACTCGAGGAGGCTCACGCCTACCAACATCTTCTGGAAAATTATGGAATGACGCAGGAGCAGGTGGCGGGGCGCGTGGGCAAGTCGAGGCCCACGATCGCGAACACCTTGCGTCTCCTTCAGTTGCCGGTAGAGGTCCAGGGGATGGTCGATGCCGGCGAGCTCTCGGCCGGGCACGCCCGCGCCCTGGTGGGTATGGAGGACGCCGCCTACGCCACACACCTCGCCGGCCGAGCGGTCGACGAGGGGTGGAGCGTTCGGCAGATGGAGGATGCAGTCAGGATGAGAAAGGGGGAGCGGCGCAACAGCCCGACCGGTGTTCGTCAGCTCCGGCCTGTAGAGATCATCGAGCTCGAGAAGCGACTCACCGATCACCTTGGCACACCGGTGAAGATCAGTTACCGGAACGAGAAGGGCAAGATGGAGATCAGGTTCGGCTCATTGGGAGAGCTCGAGCGGCTCTATCGGATGTTCAACGGCTAGTGGCCACTTCGCCTGCGGCGTTGGCGAAGAACTGGGTCAAACCGTCGACGACGGAGTAACCGACCTCCTCGTCGAGCTTGCCTCTTGACACAACCACAGCGGGCGCGCGCGTCTCCTTGAGGAGGGCGCCGGCCCGTCCCTCGACCTTGCCGCCAAGCGCCGAGGCCAGGGACCGTGCTAGCAATTCACCCGCCTCGGACCGGCTGTGCTCCGAGGCAAAGTAGAAGACAGCGTCGTCGCCGTCGGGGCTCAGTTGGAAGGCAACGATGAGATCCGCGCCGAGGACGTTGGCCCTATGGGCCCTCAGCCGCTCCGGGACCGATCCGTCCTGTGACCTCGACATCACCGGGAGCCCACCCAACTCCTGCAGTCCTAGTGCGGCGGCTGACGCCGCCTCCCAAGTGACAGACGCCTCGTGGGTGTCCCGGCAACCTGCGTCGAGGTAGACCCTGGCCCCGGCAACCGTGGGCGGGAGGCGACGGAGCCATTCCCGTTCACGCACCGCCTGCCGGCCCTCTTTCATCTCGCCCCGGGTCACCAGATGTATCTCGGTGACCACCTCGGGTCCTGCTTTTCCATCTTCTGCCAGGTTGCGGTTGTGCTGGAACTCGATGATGGCCTCTTCGGTCTTGGGCCCGAAGATCCCGTCGACCTTGCCCACGTCGAAGCCGAGCGAGCTCAGACGGGACTGGATCTCTGAGACGTCCTCCCCTCGCATCATCGGCCGGCGGAGGAAGAGCATCCGGTCACCGAGGCGGTACCCGGCCTCATAGAGCGAGCGCCAGGTGTCGGGTCCGACGATGCCGTCGACGTCGAGTCCCCTGGCCTTCTGGAATTTCTGGACCGCCGCCTGTGTGCCTTGGCCGAAGGTCGACGAGGGATCCGACTCGATGGGGTAGCCCAGGGCATCGAGACGCTCCTGAATGTCCCGCACCGCTGCTCCCTCGTCACCGACGCGATAGAGACGCATGTGAGTTACAGGTTATAGGTCATAGGTTTTAGGTACCTACGACCTACCACGAGAACCTAGAACGCTTTTACAGGAACTCAGCCAGTTCCTGTAAGAGCCTGTGCTTGGGTGCTGCGCCGACGATTCTCTTCTTCTCGACGCCATCCTGGAAGAGGATCAACGTCGGGATGCTCATCACATCGTGTTGTGCCGCCGGCATTGGGTTGTGGTCGACGTTCAGTTTTCCGATGGTGAGGCCGGCGTGCTCGTCGGCGATCTCCTCGAGTACCGGGGCGATCACCCGGCACGGACCGCACCATTCAGCCCAGAAATCGACGAGGATCGGCGTGTCGGCGCTTATGGCGTCGTTGAAGGTGCCGTCGTTGAGAGTGACGATGTTCTCGGCCATTGGTTTGGTTTCTCCTTGAGGTGTCAGAGTCTCATTCCAGGCCGGCCAACCAACGCTCTGCGTCGATGGCTGCCATACACCCGGTCCCTGCCGCAGTGACCGCCTGGCGATAGGTGTGATCTGCGACGTCACCGGCGGCGAACACGCCGTTCACATCCGTGCGGGTGCTGCCGTCGGGCGACTTCACGATGTACCCATTCTCGTCCAGATCGAGTGCTTCGGCGAACAACTCGGTGTTGGGCTTGTGCCCGATTGCCACGAACACGCCATTGGCCGCCATCTCCTGCTTCTTGCCGGTTACGGTGTCTTCGAGGGTCACCTTCTCGACAGTCGTGCTCCCGTGGATCTCGGTCAGCACGGTGTTCCACAGCACCACGATCTTCTCGTGGTCCAGAACACGCTGCGCCATGATCTTCGAAGCCCGGAACTCGTCACGGCGGTGGACGATCGTGACCTTTGAGGCGAACTTGGTCAAGAACAGGGCCTCCTCCATGGCGGTGTCACCTCCGCCGACCACGACCAGCTCTTGGTCCCTGAAGAAGAACCCGTCACAGGTGGCACAGGCCGACACCCCGCGCCCGGTCAATTCCTCTTCACCGGGGACTCCCAGCCACTTGGCGGTGGCGCCGGTGGCGACGATGACGGCATCCGCCGTGTAGTCATCCCCACCGACCTTGACCTGGAGTGGCCGGGAGTCGAAGTCCACGCTGGTCACATCGACCTGCTGCATGCGAGCCCCGAAACGCTCGGCCTGCTTGCGAAACTGGTCCATCAATTCCGGGCCGAGGATGCCGTCAGGAAAACCCGGATAGTTCTCGACATCGGTCGTGATCATCAGCTGGCCTCCTGCAGCCACCCCCTCGAAAACGAGCGGGTCGAGGTCGGCGCGGGCGGCGTAGAGGGCGGCGGTCAGTCCCGCCGGCCCGGAGCCGATGATGATCAACTTCTCGTGACTCATCTCTGTATCAGGTCCTCTTCAACCACAGATAGGTGCCCGCTCCGACGAATACCAGACCGACGACCGCAAAGGCCCCGGCCGTGGTCAACGGGATCTCGAGGGCCCCAAATATCGCCAGAAACAGGAACAACAACGCGGACAACCCAAGGCTGGCCGCCAGGATTCCCAGCCCGGTGACACGGATCCCCTTGGCCACACGGTCGACTGTGAGCGAACGGATCTTGATAGTGATCTGCTCGAGGATCTCGGCGAACCTGGCGGCTAGTTCTTCCACTGTCACCGAGATTAGTTACCCCGTCGTCCGTGTCGGCTATCCGACGTAGACGATCTCACAACGGGGGAGCACGACGAAGGTGACTATCGGCTCTGCCTCTGGATCCGCTGGCATGACCAGCAGATAGATCTGATCGAGATCGATCTCGTCGACCACCACGTGCTCATCGAGGGCGACACGAGCCATGCACGCTTCGACGTCACGGTCGGTGCCTTCGGTGAGAGCTCGGTCGGCTTGATTGGCACGGGCTTCTTCTGCGAGCTCGGCGAAGGGAAGGGCGAAGCTTTCCTCACCACCGGCCCCGGCTGCAGCGGTCGTCGCTGTGGCTGCGGCTGTGGTCTCCGTCGTCATCTCGGGAGCGGACTCACCGTCATCACTTCCCTGGGCTACGAACGGGGTCTCCTCAGTAGGCGCATCGAAGGCTCCGTCGGCGGTGGTGTTGGCGCCAGAGTCGGCACCGCCGTTCAGGGTGTCATTGTTGAGGACGCTGACCAGTCCAACGGTGACGAACAGCCCGGCGGCTACATAGGCGAGGCGCTGCCACCACGGTGTTGCCGGGCTCTTCCCAGGCTGCCTACGAAACTCGGTCCACAGATCGCGATGGAGAGCAGCCTTCTCCAGATCGGTCATCTCCGCAGTAGGAGTGGCAGCCAGCCATCCGATCACCTCGGTCTGGGTGCGGTACTCCTCACGGCACTCCGGGCACGACTCGACGAGGGCGCGCGCCTCGGCCTCATCGCTCAAAGAGCCATCAGCGAAGGCAGCGATCAGGTCGAGAGGATGGTCATGCATTCGAATCTTTGGACGGTCTCATTGGTCGATTTGGTTCCCCAGCTGCTTGGCGAGTAGACGGCGGCCGCGAAACACACGGGACTTCACGGTCCCGATGGGAACCCCCAGGATCTCCGCTGCCTCGGGGAGCGACAGTCCTTCGAGGTCGGAGAGAACCACCGCATTGCGGAAGTCGGGAGGGAGTTCGGCGAGTGCGGCCTCGATCTCGGGTCGCAAGGCGGCGGATTCGATCGCCTCTTCGGCCGAAGGGTCCGAAGGGTCGACATGTTCGGGGAGGCTCTCAGAGGGTCTTCGCTTGGCACGACGGAGTTGGTCGTAACAGGTGTTCACCGCGATCCGGTAGATCCACGTCCCAACTGCCGACCGGCCCTGGAACTGGCCAGCCTTGCGAAACACAGTGAGGAATGTCTCCTGGGTGGCGTCGAGGGCCTTCTCCCGGTCTCCCAGGATGCGGAGGCACACCGAGAACACCCGGTCCTCGTGATTTCGCATCACTGCGTCGAATGCATCCCGGTCTCCGGAGACGACCCGAGTCAGCAGCTCGGCTTCCTTGCCGGGGACCGTCACGGGGTGAATCGTACTTCTCCGAGCTCCCCGAAATAGGTTCCGTCCGGCTGCTCGGGGAAGTCGGTCATCCACAGCAACCAGTGCCCCCCCTCACGTCTCGGGAGGGGAAAGAGGATCGTGCTCGACTCCGCAGTGGCTGTCAGGGCGCGTTCCCATCCGTCGATCCCATCGGGTGGGTCCTGAGCCCAGAAGATGCTGAACTCGGTGCCGCGGGTGAGTCCCACCAGTTGCACGGCCGATGGCGCGCCACTGACCTGAAATCGGAGCCCGACGCCGGGCTTCACCAACGAGACAGGGTCCTGGTATCGCTCAGACCTCCAAATCGTCGACGCACTGCCGTCGAGGACGTCGCCGAGGGCCTCGTCGTTCTCGCCGCCTTCCCCGAAGGGATCGAAGGAGGCGAAGTCGACCACTCGCACCGGGCCCGGGGCCACGGTCGTGCCGGTGCCCGCGGTTGTCGTGGTCGCCGGGTTGGCGCCCACAGTGGTCGTGGGGGAAATTGGGATGATCTGGCCTCCACCGATGAAGAGCCGCCCCAACGCAACCAGACCCACTGCCAGGATCACGAGCCCGACGGCAACGTAGAGGAGGCGCCGTGAGGTCGACAGAGGCTCCGGCTGGGCTGGTCGGGGGGTCGGGGAGGCGAGGAGCGCCTTCGCCAGCTCGTCGGCATCCAGGTTGCCCGACTGAGCGGAACGCAGCACCCGGTCAACGGCCCTCGGGACACCATCGATGCTCTCCGAGGGCGGCGGGCCGCCGGGTGCCGACCCGGTGAGAGCCGTTTCGAGAGCGGCAGCCAGTGCCCGCACATCGCCGTCCTGATCGGTGCGTGTTTCCCGACCGAACGCCCCGAGCTTCGCTGGATGGGCAACCGACCACGAGATAGCGGAGAGATCGATCTGCCCGTGCACCGCGCCTGACTCATGCAGCGCGGCGAGAGCACCGGCCAGACCCGACGCGTTGGGCAGGAACTCCTCCAGACCGACGGTCTGATCCGCTTCCAGTCGATCGGCGGCGGATGCTCCACCGGTCCACTCACAGACGGCGTAGGCGCCGCCCTTGGCATCCTCGACCGCGAACACCCGGGAAAGATGGGGATGCCCGGTCTTGGCGGCTCCGCTCACGTTCACAATGAATCGTTCCCTTCGCTCTTGGCTCGACTCCGGCCCGAGAGACCGGATGAGGACTGGGCGTTCGAGGGAGGTGTCAGTAGCCAGCCACTCCTCGATGTCGTTGTCGCGCCCAAGCCGCATCTCGAGGCGGTAGCGGTCGGAGACCGGGGGTGGCATAGCCCTAGTTCAGCACCGAGCAGCCCTCAAGCCCTATATCTCAACAGATGGAGCGGTGTCTCCCGGGCTTGAAACCCTTCCCGCTCGTAGAGACGGCGAGCCCGGTCGTTCTCGGGCCGGAGATTGAGAACGAGCGCACGCGACCCGCGTTTGGAGGCCCACAGGGCGGAGGCCTGCACCAACGAGCCGCCGATGCCCCGGCCGGCAAATGACGGGTCCACAGCCACACGCTGGAGGTAGGACACCGTCATCTGGGAGCCGACCAGGGCATAGCCGGCGAGTTCGTTCTCGATCCGGGCGGTGAGGACGGTGGCGCGTGGCGTTGCCCGCATCGCCTCGACCAACCCCGCCTCACTCATCCTCCAGAACCCGTCGAAGGCGAGGTGGTCTATCGCCACCAAGGGGTCCCAGTCGGGGACATTGGTCGCCTCGACTTCATGCTCCGGTGCGCCGATCCCGGCTCCCAACGCCATCTCCATCACGTCGAGCAGGCGGAACGGGGCGAATCCAGCCGAAATCCAGACCTTCGTAGCCGACGGGTAGAGAGCCGGGGAGTAGACGATGCCCGACCCCATCGACCCGAGAAGCTCTGCGACGGCCCGAAGGAACTCGTGGGTGCCCCGCTCGAGACGCACTGCGGGGTCGGGGAAGTCATCGTTCCACGGCCGTGCCAGTGCCTTGGCCCAACCCCTGCGCACGGTCACCGAGCCGGGCCAGACCCCATCGAGATGCAGCCGATCGGGCACCTGTGGGAGAGTACGGCATGGAAGTGGTGGTGGCCGCCAGCCCGATGGGAGCCCTGCATGACACCGGCCGAAACCACCCGGAGCGGCCCGAGCGACTGGGTGCCGTGCTCCGCGGGATCTCCGAGAGCGGGTTGAAGCTGACCGCGATCGAAGCACCACCGATCGAGCGCTCCGATCTCGCCCTGGTCCACGACCCGGCGTATATCGATGCCATCGAGAGGTTCTGTCTCCTCGGCGGGGGTGCCCTCGACATGGACACATTCGCCTCGTACGACACCTGGGCCGCGGCCACGACCGCGGCCGGAGGGGTATTGGCCGTGGTGGAGGAGTTGGAAGGGCGCGCCGATGCCACCGGCTTCGGCCTGTGCCGGCCGCCGGGCCACCACGCACTCCGTGCCAGGGCGATGGGTTTCTGCCTGTTCAACAACGTCGCCGTGGTGGCAGCCTGGCTCCGGTCACGGGGTCAGCGGGTGGCGATCCTGGACTGGGATGTCCACCACGGAAATGGAACCCAGACGTTGATGGCTGACGATCCGGGCACTCTGTATGTATCGATCCACCAAGACGACTTCTATCCGTTCGAGGGTTTTCCCGATGACATCGACACTGGTGCCGCCGGCACCACGGTCAACATCCCGTTGCCCGCCGGCACTGCCGGCGACGTGTGCCGTCTGGCATGGGAGCAGCTGGTTATCCCTGTGCTTTCCCAGTTCGGGCCGGATTGGGTCCTGGTGAGCGCCGGGTACGACGCCCACACCGAGGACCCCCTGGCCGACCTCGATCTACTCGATGCCGACTACGGATGGATGGCTTCGCGTCTGGCGCTCGCTCACCCAGCACACCGCACGGTGTTCGCTCTGGAAGGGGGCTACGACCTCGATGGGCTCCGACACTCCGCCCGCTCCACGATGCGCGGCATGGCGGGGGAGGACCAGTTCGGGCCACCCCTCACCTCTACCCCTGGTGCCTCGAAAGCACTGGCTGTCGCCCGCGTGGCCGTGGGGCGGCATTGGAGCGTCTGAGAAGTCTTTCAGGTCTCTTGCGACCCGAGCCGATAAAGACACACCCTGGGTCAACTGGGAAAGGAACATGGAAATCAACATCGAGGACCTTCTGCGCCGAGCTGTCTCACTGGGTGCAACGGATCTACATCTCAAGGTCGGCTCCCCGCCAGTCGCACGCGTCAACGGTGACCTGGAGAGGCTCGAAGGCTTCGAGGCGCTCAAACCCGCAGACACGCAGGCCTACGCGGAAGCGCTCTTCACGCCCCGCGGTGCTCGCGATTTCAAGGACACCGGCACCGCCGATTTCGCGTTCGGTCGCCAGGACATCGGGCGCTTCCGGGTCACGGCCTTCCGTCAGCGTGGCTCGGTATCGGTGGTTCTGCGTCGTGTATTTCCAGGGACGATGTCCTTCACCGATCTCGGCCTACCCCGGGTCGTGGAGAAGCTCGCCGCCGAGGCGTCGGGACTGCTCCTCGTCACCGGAGCTTCCGGTTCGGGTAAGACCTCGACCATGGCGTCGATCCTGGACTGGATCAACACACATCGGGCGGTGTCGATCCTCACGGTCGAGGACCCGATCGAGGTCCTCCATCCCGACAAGAAGAGTGTTGTCGAGCAACGCGAAGTCGGTGTCGACACTCCGAGCGCCGCCGATGCGGTGCGGAGTGCGATGCGTCACGACAACGACGTGCTCATGATCTCCGAGTTCGATGACGCCGAGACCGCACGCGCGGCCATCGCTGCGGCCGAGACCGGCCACTTGGTGATCTCCTCGATGCGGACGACAGACCCAGCCGACACCATCGATCGCGTGGTCTCGCTGTTCCCCGAGTCGCAGCAACGCGTCGTCCGGGGCCAGCTCGCTGCACAGCTTCTGGCGATCGTCAGCCAGCGCCTTCTCGAGGGCCACGAGAACGGGAAGACACTTGCCTGTGAGATCCTCACCAACAACGAGCGTGTCCATGAGTGGATCATCGGTGGCGCCGAGGCCCCGGCCCTGGTCGACATCATGAAGGAGAGCGAGTTCTTCGGGATGCAGACGATGGACGCCTCCCTTCTCAAACTCGTGATCGACAAGTCCATCGACCTCCCTGCTGCCCTTCCCTTCGCCCGAAACGTCCACGAGCTTCGAGCCAAGGCGATGGCAGCCGGAATCCAGTCATAGGTTGTAGGTGTTAGGTATTAGGTACCCACCACCTGCGACTTGCCACTTATAACCTCCTCGGGTGATCCCCAAGCGGCTCGATTTCCTGGTCTCACCTGATCTACCGCCGGCCCAATTGCATCAGCTGTTCGATGTGGCCGGCCATCAACTGTTCCTGGTTGGCGGTTCGGTACGTGACGCATTTCTCGAGAGGCCGCTGGAGGATTACGACTTCGCCACCGATGCCAGGCCGGATCGGATCGCCGAGCTACTCGAGACCTGGGCGGACGTCGTCTATCGCGTCGGAGCGACGTTCGGCACTGTTGCTGCGCGCAAGAACGGGCACGTTGTCGAGGTAACGACGTTTCGCAACGAGGTCTACCGCGACGATTCCCGCAAACCTCAGGTCACGTTCTCCGACGACATCGAGACCGATCTCGCCCGGCGCGACTTCACCGTGAACGCCATTGCCCTGTCGCTCATGGACATGGAACCGATCGATCCCCACGGTGGGCTGTCCGACCTGGCCACCGGGGTCTTGAGGACCCCCCTGGATCCTGAGATCTCCTTCTCCGAGGATCCCCTGCGCATGCTGCGGCTGTTCAGATTCGAGGGCACGCTCGGATTCACCGGGGAGGCCAGGACGGTGGGGGCCGTCGCCGAGATGGGAGAGCGTCTGGAGATCGTGTCGGCGGAGCGGATCAGGGACGAACTCTCGAAGCTCGTCGTGGCGCCAGACGCCGGGAAGGCCCTCGATCGCGTTGTGGCCTCCGGGTTGGCCACCTATTTTCTCCCAGAGTTGCCCGCCCTGGCGATGGAGCAAGACCCTCACCAGCGTCACAAGGACGTCCTGGCCCACACGTTGGCCGTCGTCGACAAGACCCGACCCGAGCTGGTCCTTCGGCTCGCCGCCTTGTTCCACGACATCGGCAAGCCCGACACCCGCCAGTTCGGAAAGGATGGCGTCTCGTTCCACCATCACGAGGTCGTCGGGGCGCGATTGACCCGGCGTCGGCTCAAGGCACTTCGCTTTCCGGGTGAGGTCGTAGCCGATGTGTCTCGGCTCGTTTTCCTCCACCTCCGCCCGCACACGCTCAAGATGGGTTGGACCGATTCGGCTGTGCGGCGCTACGTGCGTGATGCCGGCGAGTTGCTCCCGTATCTCAACGAGCTGGTGAGGTGTGACGTCACGACTGCCAATCCGCGCCGCGCCCGGGCTGTCCAGAGTCGCATAGATGAGCTCGAGGAGAGGATCGCCGAGCTGAGTGCGAAGGAGGAGATATCGCGTCTCCGCGCCCCGATCGATGGCAATCAGGTGATGGGGTATCTGGGGATTGGGCCGGGGCCGAACGTAGGTGACATCATGGGGCTGATGCTCGAGCGAAGGATCGACGAGGGCCCCTACAGCGTGGGGGAGGCGTATGCCATGGTCAGGGACTGGGCCATCGCCCAGGGCATCCCGGATCCTGGCCCGCCACCCGACGAGGAGGAATGACGTTGAGGGTCGTCCTCGCCTATTCGGGTGGCCTCGATACGTCGGTGATCCTGGCCTGGCTTCGCGAGGAGCGCGGGGCGGAGGTGATCGCCTACACCGCTGACGTCGGTCAGGGCGCCGAGGCCTCCGAGGCCAAGGAGAAGGCCATCGCGACCGGAGCCGTGGAGGCAGTGGTCGAGGACCTCACCCATCGTTTCGTCGACGGTGCCGTGTACCCCGCCCTGCGGGCCGGCGCGGTCTACGAGGGTCATTACCTGCTCGGGACCTCCCTGGCCCGGCCCATCATCACCGAGGGTCTGGTGCGAACTGCCCGCGCCTTCGGCGCCGACGCCATCTCCCACGGTGCGACGGGCAAGGGCAACGATCAAGTCCGCTTCGAGCTCTCCCTGGCCGCGCTGGCTCCCGATCTCGGGGTGATCGCCCCCTGGCGGGAATGGGGGCTCGACGGGCGCAAGGCGCTCATCGAGTACGCCAAGGAACGCGGGATACCTGTGCCGGTCACTCGGGAGGAGCCCTACTCGATGGATGCCAACCTCTTCCACATCTCATACGAGGGCGGAATCCTGGAGGACCCCTGGGCCGCACCCCCGCCCAAGATGTTCAGACTCACCGTGGACCCCACCGATGCCCCGGATCAGCCCGAGGAGGTCGTGATCGGGTTCGAGGAAGGCAGCCCGGTGTCGATCGATGGGCATGAGCTGGGACCGGTCGAGCTGTTGACCGAAGCGAATGCCCTTGCCGGTCGACATGGCATCGGGAGGGTGGATCTCGTCGAGAATCGGTTCGTCGGGATCAAGAGCCGCGGGGTCTACGAGACCCCGGGTGGGACCATCCTGCATCTAGCCCACCGGGCAGTCGAGTCGATCACGCTCGACAGGGAGGTACTGCACATCCGGGACTCCCTGATCCCCCGCTATGCCCAGATCGTCTACAACGGCTTTTGGTTCAGCCCGGAGCGCACGGCATTGCAGGGTCTGATCGACGACATCCAGAAGCCGGTCACCGGCGAGGCGCGTCTGGTGCTCTACAAGGGCGGGGCCACCGTGTCGGGGAGACGCTCACCAAACACCCTCTATGACCCGGATGCGGCCACCTTCGAGGCCGACGACGTATATCGCCAGGCCGATGCCGAAGGCTTCATATCGCTCAACGCCCTGCGAATCAGGGGCTTCGGCGGAGGGGAAGTGGAATGAGCCTGTGGGGTGGCCGCTTCGATTCGCGCCCTGGCGAGACGCTGTGGGCGTACACCACCGATGTCTCGGACAGGCGTCTCCTCGCCGACGACATTGCAGGCTCTCGTGCGCACGTCCTGATGCTCGGCGAGACCGGGATCCTGGCTGAGGCCGACGTGACTTCTCTCCTCGATGGACTGGAGGCCATCCAGTCCGAGGCTGTCGGTGGCGAGTTCGAATTCTCCGACTCGGACGAGGACGTTCACTCGGCAGTGGAGCGGAGACTGTTCGAATTGGTCGGTGACACGGCGGGCAAGCTGCACACCGCCCGATCCCGAAACGATCAGGTGGCGCTCGACATGCGTCTCTACACCCGCCGTGCCGCCGACGAGCGACACGAACAGCTTCGCGCCTACGCCCTGGTCCTCGCCGAGATCGCTGAGAGCCACGCCGAAACCGTGGTCCCCTCCTACACCCATCTCCAGCAGGCCCAGCCAACCACCCTCGGTCATCATCTCCTCGCCTACGCCTGGATGGCCGTCCGCGACGCCGAGCGGTTCGCCGGAGCCGGCAGGCGGATCGATGTGTCACCGCTCGGCGCCGGTGCCTCGGCCGGGACATCCTTGCCGATCGATCCGGAGGCAACCGCAAGGGAGCTGGGGATGGCCGGGGTCTTCGAGAACTCGCTGGACGCGGTTGGGTCCCGAGATCACCTCGCGGAGTATGTCTTCTGCTGCGCCCAGGCAATGGTGACCCTTTCCCGACTCGCCGAGGAGATCGTTCTCTGGGCCACATCCGAGTTCGGCCGGGCAAGGCTCGGGGACAGCGTGAGCACCGGGTCGTCGGCCCTGCCCCATAAGCGAAACCCGGATATCGCCGAGCTGGTCCGGGGCCGTGCCGCCCGTATATCGGGGTTGCTGGCAGCGATGATGACGCTCCAAAAAGGCCTTCCCCTCGCCTACAACCGTGATCTCCAGGAAGACAAGCGACTCGTCTTCGAGGCCGACGACACGCTGGCGGCTTCCTTGGCAGCGATGGTCGAGTTGCTCGGCCAGACCGAGTTCGTCCCGGTCGACCCATCGGTGGAGACCGCCAGCCTCGATCTGGCCGAGTCCCTGGTCGGCCGTGGCGTCCCGTTCCGCGAGGCCCATGAGGCCGTGGGCAAGCTGGTGCTCACTCTCGAGGGCCAGAGCAGGTCTCTCCTCGAGGCGAGCCTCGAGGACCTGGTTTCTGCGCACGCTGCTTTCGACGAAGCCGATCTCGTGCTTCTCGATCCGGCTACGTCCGTGCAGCGCCGGATCAGCCCTGGCGGGGGGAGCCCTGAGTCGGTTCACACCCAGGTCTCCGACCTGCGCAGGAGGATCACTTCTTCCTAACGTGCCCCCGGTGATCCTTCTGGTGATCCCCGCGGTAGTCGTTGCCGTGATCAGCCTCGCCTCGTTTGCGGGAGCGTGGGTCTGGTGGCTCGATGTCCTGGCCAATTTTCGTGCGCAGTATGTGGTGATCCTGGCGATCCTGGGTTTGCTCGTCGCGGCCAGCCGGTGGCGCCGTACCGGGCTCGCCATCCTCGGCGTCGCATTGGTCAATCTGCTCTTCGTCGCTCCACTGTTCGTGGGGTCGCCGGGGGAGCCGGTGGCGGGGGCGCCTGGAATGCGGGTGATGAGTTTCAACCTGCTCTCGACCAACGAGAGCTACAGCGAGGTCATCGAGTACATCGAGGCGACCGAGCCAGACCTCGTCCTCCTCCATGAGTCGAGCCGCCCCTGGGAGGTGGCCATGGCATCCTCGGGGCTCGACTACGAAATAATCCGAGGCCGCTCCGAGAACTTGATCTTCGGAACCCTGGTCCTGGCTCGAGATGAGGTCGAGGCCGTCTCTTATGGCTTCGCCGAGGGCGACGGGAGGGCCATATCCCTCGTATATCAGCCGGAGAACTGGTCGGTGCCGGTGCAGATCCTCTCATCGCACCCACTGGCCCCGACATCGGGGGAGCGGGCAGCTCTCCGAGATGCCCAGCTCTCCTTTGCTGCCGGATGGGCTGCAGGGCAGGAGGGTGCCTACGCGGTGGTGGGAGATCTGAATGCCTCGCCTTGGTCCTCTCCATTCCGTGGGCTCGTCTCGAAGGGTGGTCTGCGCAACTCCCAGATCGGATTCGGTCTACAGCCCTCCTTCTCGGCGAACACGATCTTCCCTCTTCGGGTCCCCATAGATCACCTGCTCCACAGTGACGACCTCCGAGTCCGTGACCGCCGTCTCGGTCCAGCCCTAGGCTCGGACCACTTCCCGCTCGTGGTCGACCTCGAGTACGCCCCGGGCACATGAAGCCGTTACCTGAGGTACGTGCGGCCACATCTGGCGCCACCGCTACGTAGAAGGAGCGGCGTTACCGTTCGCGTCATGTCAGACCAATTTTCTGAGCGCCGGGCACGTCTCGCCATAGACATCGGCGACGACGCCATCGCCATTGTCCCGGCGGCAGTCGAGGTGACCCGGAGCAACGACACCGAATTCGAGTTCCACCAGGATCCGGACTTTCTCTATCTGACCGGATTCCATGAGCCGGACGCCGTGGCGGTGATCGCGCCCGGCCATTCCGATGGCGATTACACCCTCTTCGTCAGGCCCCGAGACCTCGAGATGGAGGCCTGGAACGGATATCGCGTCGGCACCACGGGGGCCGCGGAGCGATTCGGTGCCGACAAGGCATATGAGATCGGGCAGCTAGACGAGATCCTGACCCGGCTCATGATCGGGCGCGAAGTGATCTGGTATCGCACCGGCAACCCGCACCACGACGACAGAGTCGCCGGGATCGTGGCCAAGGCGCGGAATCATCGGGAACGATACGGCGGCACGGTGCCGTCTGCGGTTCGTGACATCACGGTCTTGCTCGCCGAGATGCGTCTCATCAAGAGCCGGGAGGAGATCGAGATCCTGCGCAGGGCGTGCGAGCTGTCTGCCCGTGGGCACGCCGAGGCGATGCGTTTCACCGAATCCGGCTTGTACGAGTATCAAGTCCAGGCCGCACTCGAGTACTACTGGCGGCTGGGCGGCGCCCGCCACAATGGCTATCCCTCGATCGTGGCGTCAGGGCCCAACACCTGTGTCCTTCACTATGTGGAGAACGAGCGGCTGATCGAAGACGGCGATCTCCTTCTGATAGATGCCGCTGCCGAGGTAGACGGCTACTCGGCGGACATCACCCGGACCTTCCCGGCCAACGGGAAGTTCAGCGGTCCACAGCGGGCCGTCTACGAATTGGTCCATTCCGCCTTCCAGAAGGGACTGGACATGTCGGCTCCCGGATCGAGCCTCAGAGCTATCCATGACGCGGCCACCAGAGTGCTCACCGAGGGAATGGTGGAGCTGGGCCTCCTGCCCAAAGGTGTCGAGGAGTCACTGGCCATGCACCACTACAACCAGTTCTACTTCCATGGAACCGGGCACTGGATCGGCCTCGATGTGCACGACATGGGCAGCTACCGGGTGGAAGGCGTGCCCCGGAAGCTGGAGTCGGGGATGGCATTCACGGTTGAGCCCGGCCTCTACATCGCCCCCGACAAGAGAGAGGTGACCCTGACCCTGCTCGAGTACGACAACGACGAGTGGAACCAGCGCAGGATCCTGGAGGGTCGGGCGGCTGCGATGGCCAAAGAGGCCGAGGCCAAGGAGAAGGCGGAGAAGATCACACACAGCGTCCCTCCCGACTTCCTCGGCATCGGGATCCGAATCGAGGACGATGTTGTGATCACCGAGGACGGCCACCTAAACCTGACCAGCTCGGTTCCCTCAGCCATCGACGAGATCGAATCCCTATGCGCCGAGGCGTCGACGTTACCGAGGGCCTGAGATCTACTTTTGGATGAAGGGCTGCCTGTCAGACGGTTGCCGGGAGTGCGTACACCAAGATGGCGAAGAAGTGAAAGCTGCTCCCGGCGATGACCAGGACATGGAACAGCTCGTGGTGTGAAAAGGCCCGCGGGAAGAGGCGGGGCCGCCCGGTGGCGTAGATCACCGTGCCGATCACATAGCAAGCCCCCCCGAGGACGATGAGGGCGAGGGCACCCGGCCCGAGCTCACGCCAGATCCAGGGAACCCAGATCAGGGCGGACCATCCCATCACCATCTGCAATGTCACCGAAAGGTGTGTCCTCACGTCGGGCATGAACGCCTTGAGCAGTATCCCTGTGAGCGCGATGCACCAGACGATGCCGAGCGCGACCGCGAGGGGGACCCCTTCCAGGGAGGCGATCGCGATCGGCGTGAAGGTTCCGGCTACCACGAGAAAGATCATCGAGTGGTCGATTCGTTGCAGCCTCCCCCTCCATTCTTCGCGCCAGGGGACCGAGTGGTAGAGCGATGAGACAATGAACATCAGGAGCAAGGCCCCTCCGTAGACGAGTACCCCGAAGAGGGCTTCCGCCCGACCCGATGCTCTTTCGATGAGGAGCACGAGCCCGATTGCGGTTGCGATGGCCGCAGAGCCGTGTAAGAAGCCCCTAATCGGATTCTGCATCCGCCCCAGCGTGATCCGCTCCATGTCGTTGCAAGCGTATCGACCGGCCACCTGTAGCGGAAAGGGTCGGAGGACCCAGGTGGAAACGGGTCCTGGTCCTGGCTGGCCGGTACGATGGAGCCATCACCATGGCTCTTGGTGTCCTCTACCGCCTCTACGAGCGAAATCTCGTCAACGGCCTCGATCGAGACCGGCTGCCCCGTCACATCGGCATCGTCCTCGATGGGCATCGTCGTCATGCCCGAGAGGAGCGGCTACCCACGTACACGGAGAGCTACCGGGTCGGCATGCGCCGCTTCGAAGAGTTCATCGGATGGGCCGAGGAGCTCGAGATCCCGGCCGTCACCGCCTGGGTGCTCTCACGGGAGAACCTGTCCCGACCCGTCGACGAGCTAGATCCCTACTTCGAGGTCCTGACCGAGCTGTTTGGCCGGTTGCCGGCGCTCTGCAAGACATACGACATGGGGATCAGGTTCATCGGGAGCCTCGACGTGTTGCCAGACGAACTGGTCGCTGCAGCCAAGTTGGCGGAAGAGGCCCAACCTTTCGGCACCCGCCGCCTCAACATCGCCATGGGCTACGGGGGCAGGCAAGAGATCGTCGACGCGGCCAAGGACCTGGTAGCCAAGCTGATGGCCGAGGGGATTCCTCCCGATGAGGTCGCCGCCCACATCGACGCCGACTCGCTGGCTTCACACATGTACTCCGCCGATCTCCCCGACCCGGATCTCCTCATCAGGACCTCCGGCGAGTCGCGGCTGTCGGGGTTCCTGCTCTGGCAGTCCGCCTACGCGGAGTTCGTCTTCGTCGACGTCAACTGGCCGGCATTCCGCCGGGTCGATTTCCTGCGCGCCCTGCGTGATTTCACCAGCAGGGATCGCCGCTTCGGAAAGTGACTCAGGTCGAGAACTGAGTCACGTACCAAGTACTAAGTACGAGGATTCCACGATCACTCCGTGATCATGGACTCCTCCAAATGGCTCACATCGCCGAGTTGGCGGAGCGAAAAACCCCACCCGGTGCTGATCCGGTCCATGGTCAAGCGGGAAACCCCGCTGTGAGGCTGGCGAAACCGATCCCACTCCCAGGGAACCGGCTCCAGCCCGAGCAGCCGGCCCAGGACCACCGCGTTGGTGCCCGCATGGGCCACGATGATCACCCGCATCCCCGGATCCACGACTTCCCAGAGGTGTCGATGTTCGCCGTGCATGGGCAGGATTCCATGGATTGCCAGGGTCTCTTCGAGCCCGGTCACCACCCTGCGGTGAAAAGCGCGGAACGACTCGCCTCCGGGTAACCCGTCCCACATTTCCTCCATCGTGCGAAAGTGGGCCTCCCGCAAAGCCTTCTCGATCTCCTCGGCCGGCGATCCCTCCCACGATGGCGGGTTCTGGATCTCCCTCAGCCACGGGTAAACCTCCGGCTCGATGTCGACCTCGGAAGCCACCGGGGCGGCGGTTTGCATGGCTCGAGTCATCGGTGATGCCCAGAGCTCGTCGAAGGGTTCGACCGCGCCCAGCCGATGGGCAACCCGCTTCGCTTGCTCGTGCCCGACATCTGTGAGATCGGGATCGTTCCGTGCGATGAGGCCGGGAGTCCAGTCTGGCTGGCCGTGGCGGACCAGGATCAAATCCATTTCGTCAACCGTACCCAGCCCGTTGTTCATACCGATCGGCGTCGCAATACGATTGGGTTGTGTCCCGCCAAGCCCTAATCGATCACCTGCGTCATCACGCCCTCTTCACTGACGGCCCCTACACACTGAGGTCGGGCCAGCGCTCGGATTGGTACCTCGATGCGCGACAGACGACATTTGCCGGAAAGGGAGCGCCCATCGTCGGCGCGGCCGTGCTCGACGTCCTCGACCCCGAGGTCAGGGCGGTGGGGGGCATGACCATGGGGGCGGACCCGATCGCTCTCGCCGTCGCCGTCGTCGCCAATCTCCGAGGTCGGGACATCAACGCCTTCTCGATCCGCAAGACCACCAAGCAGTACGGGATCACAGGGCGCGTCGTGGGCCCGGTGGCAGCGGGCATGCCGGTGGCGATCCTCGAGGACACCACGACCACTGGCGGGGCCGCCCTCGACGCGGCCGAGGCGGCAACTGCAGCCGGATTACGGGTAGTGCAGGCCATAGCCCTCGTGGATCGATCCGACGGGAGGGCGGCCGAAGCATTCGACGAGGAATCCATTCCCTACTTGGCCCTGGTGGTCCCCAAGGATCTGGGCGTCAAGAGGTGAAAGTCGTCGTACAGCGCTCGGCGGTCAGGATGTGGCTGCTGGCGATGAGCGGCATACCACTCCTGGTCATCGCAGTGGACGTGCTGACGAGCCGTCGGATCACCAACTGGCTCAGGGAGTTGTTGTTCACCCCGGAAGACACCCAGATCTATGAGCCGCGAGACGTGATTTGGGCCTGGGCGCTCCTCTTCTTCTCGGTCTTTCTCGTTGTGTGGGGTCTGAAAGAGCTCTTCATGCCTACCAAGGTCATCGAGGCACGGGACGACGGCCTCGCGGTGAAGCTCCGTGGCCCCTTCCGCAAGCCCGACTTCATTCCGTGGGGAAACATCGCCGACATCGAACCTGGCGAGATCGTGGACGAGGGAGATGTATTGCTTCTCCTCCGGATCAGGCTCTTCACCCGCGGTGGGCTGCCCGAGCATCCCTGGGGGGCGCGCTGGCTGGAGGCCAAAGTCCTCGGCCTACTCGCCCAGGACTGGTCCGCTACTCCAGCCCGAGTGGCAGTGCAGCTGGGGGAGTATGCGGTCGATGCGGCACAACGGGAGACCCGGGGCCGGACCGCCCCTATCTCGGACCCGATGTGATCCTGGTCGGCGCCCATGTGCCGTCGGTCAAGCCTCTGGAAGAGGCTGGCGAGCGCAAGGCCGACCTCGCCCAGATCTTTCTCTCCAACCCACAGTCATGGAAGAAGCCGCCACCGCGACCCGACGCCGAGGTTCTCCGTGGGTCACCGATCCCGATCTATGTCCATGCTCCCTACCTGATCAACGTTTGTGCCGACAACAACCGGGTGAGGATCCCGTCGCGAAGGATCCTCCAGGACACCTGTGATGCGGCGACCGACGTGGGCGCCCTGGCGGTGATCGTCCACGGCGGACATGTGACGGGCGACGGGCCACAGGAGGAGGGCATCGAGCGTTGGAGGAAGGCACTCGAGGCGGTCGACACCGCGATCCCGATCTTCATCGAGAACACCGCGGGTGGGGACAAGGCAGTAGCGAGAAGGGTCGAGTGGATCGCCCGTCTCTTCGAGGAGGTCGGCGAGTTCGGAGTCGGCTTCGTCCTCGACACCTGTCATCTGTGGGCGGGGGGTGAGCCAGTGGACGAGGTGGTCCCGCGCATCATGGAAGCAACGGGACGGATCGATCTCGTCCAGGTGAACGACTCCAAGGATCCGTTCGACTCACGCCGCGACCGTCACGAGAACCTGGGCAAAGGCCTCATCCCAGAGGAGGAGATGGCCCGGATGATCGTCGAGGCCGGCGCGCCGGTGGTCGTGGAGACACCGGGTGGTGTCGAGGAACAGGCCGCCGACATCGAATGGGTCAGAGAGGTTCTAGGTCGTAAGTCATAGGTGGTAGGAGACCTAAGACCCAAGGCCTATTACTCAAAAATCCTCTTCGGTCCCGTCTTCTGCTTCTGATGCTGCTTGCGCTCGTTCGGCGTCGATTCGGGGATCGGGCGCGGGTAGCGGTCTTCGAGGATGATGGCAAGCGGGGATGCCGTGAACACCGAGGAGTAGGTCCCGACGAGGATCCCGATCAGGAGGGCGAGGGCGAAGTCGGAGAGGGTGTCTCCACCGAGCACGTACAGGGAGGCGAGGATGAGGATCGCCCCGAGACCGGTGTTGATCGTTCTCGGGACGGTCTGCAGGCAGGCCTCGTTGGCGATCGGGCCCAGCGGCTCGCCGGGCCGTTCAGCCTGGTGCTCTCGGATCCGGTCGAAGATCACCACCGAGTCGGCGATCGAATATCCGATGATCGTGAGCAATGCTGCGAGGAACACACCGTCGATCGTCTTGCCCAGCCAGGCGAACAGGCCGATCACGATGATGACGTCGTGGAACATCGAGAGCACGGCCGCCGCTCCGATGGTCCACCGGAACCTGATAGCCAGGTAGATGAGCTGCATGAGCAGCGCCAGGCCCAGAGCAAGGAGAGCGCGGTTCCGGATCTCCACGCCTAGCGTCGGCCCGACGAACTGGTCCCGGACCAGGGTCACGTCCCCGCCGATCCCGGCAACCGTGTCCTCCAGCACTTGTTCCCGCTCGGCGTCGAGCTGCTCGGTCCGAATCACGATCGTCCCCTGGCCGGTCTCCTGGATGAGGGCCTGCGGCAGCCCTTGGTCGGCCAGATCCTGACGTAACTGGTCGAGGTCGACTTCTTGTGTCGTGGAAAACTCCACAAGGCGACCGCCGGAGAACTCGATCCCGAAGTTGAGGCCCCTCGCCACGATGCCTGCGATGGCGAGCACGATCAGGATCCCCGAGATGATCAGCCAACGCCATGGCTTGGCGAACAAATTTGGTCCCGACGTCCTCAGCCATTCCTGGAAGCGCCGCCCGACGGTCAAGCCCATCAAACGGGGCCGGGTCTGCAATGCCGGTATCCGGGACAACATCTCGAGCAGGACCCGGGTCACAACGAGGGCAGAGAACATCGACACAAGGACGCCGATAGTGAGCGTCACGCCAAAGCCACGGACCGCGCCGGCGGCGAGGAAGAAGAGGAGTACGGCGGCGAGGAGAGTGGTGACGTTGGCGTCCAGAATGGCGCTCCAGGCCCGTTGGAATCCTGCCTCCAGCGATCTGCCCAGCGTCGGATCGACGGCGTATTCCTCCTTTGCCCGCTCGTAGACCAGCACGTTGGCGTCTACGGCCATCCCGATGGCGAGGACGAAGCCGGCGATGCCGGGGAGGGTCAGGGTGGCTCCCAGCCAAATCAGGACCGCGTAGGACAGGAGTCCGTAGACGACCAGCGAGATGGCCGCCGCCACACCCATCAGCCGGTAGAACGCGATCATGTAGAGGATGGTGAGGCCGGCACCGATGAGGGCGGCCTGCAGGCTGGCGTCGATCGCGGCTTCACCGAGGGAGGGCCCGACCGTTCCCTGCTCGATGACCTCGACCGGGACCGGCAAGGCGCCGGCCCGGATGAGGAGAGCGAGCTCGTTGGAAGTCTCCTCGTCGAAGTTCCCCGTGATCAGAGTCTCGCCACCCGTGATCCCAACGTCACATTGGACCGAGGGGGCGACGCCCGGGCTGGAGAGGACCGCCTCATCGAGCACGATGGCTATCCGTCGCGCCGGGTCTCCGACCGGGGCACAGGCGGCTTCGGCGGTCAGTTGGGCCCACTGCTCCTCCCCTTCAGGCAGGAAGTTGATCGAGACGGCCCAGAGACCGGAGCCCTGACTGTCGAAGATGGCCGCAGCGCTTTCGACCTGGTCACCACTGACCGCTGTCGGGCCGAGGACCAGGTCCTCGCCGGGCTCGCCGGGTATGACCAGATCTCCATCAGTGGTCGGCTCGGTGCCGGTGGGCAATGATTCGAGCACGGGGTGAAAGGTGAGCTGAGCGGTTCGACCGATGACCTCCAGCGCCGCGTCGGGATCTTCCACTCCGGGCATCTCGATGATGATTCGGCGGTCACCCGACACCTGAAGAGTGGGCTCGGCCACCCCGAACGCGTCGACCCGGCGACGCAAGACCTCGAGCGTCCGAGTGGTCACCTCGCTGTCGACGGTGACGTCGTCGGTGTCCTGCGCCTCGAGGACGATCTGCGTGCCACCGCGCAGGTCCAGACCGAGGTTGACCGGGTTGTTGAGAACGATGTAGACGGCAGCGCCTATGGAGACCACGGTCCAAAAAAGGCGCCACCGGGACACCTTGGCCATGGAGGATCCTTCGGATGTTCGGCGGGTTCCGCATGGTATCGGTACCCGTCCGCCATGCCAGATCCGGAATAGGCATCTACGAGCGACCGGTATCCTTCAGCCATGCGCGAAAAGGTCACAGTCCCGTCCATCCGGGCTCGCAAAGGCGGTCCCAAGATCTCGATGGTCACTGCCTACGACTACCCGGGGGCGGTGATTGCAGACCGGGCCGGCGTCGACATCGTCCTCGTCGGCGATTCCGCGGCGAACGTCGTCCATGGGATGGACACCACGCTCGAATTCGGGATGGAAGAGACGATCATCCATGCCCGCGCCGTGAATCGGGCGCATACCAAGGCGCTCTTCGTCGTCGACATGCCCTGGCTCAGCTTCCACGTGTCGGTCGAGGACACCGTGCGCAACGCGGGAAGGATCGTGCAGGACGGCGGAGCCGAGGCGGTCAAGCTCGAAGGGGGTCGCAAGCGGCTCCACATGATCGAGGCAATCCTCGACGCCGAGATCCCGGTGATGGGCCATCTCGGCCTCACCCCACAGTCGGTCCACGCCATGGGTGGCTTCAAGGTCCAGGGCAAGATGGTCGACGCCGCGCAGGAGATCATCGAAGATGCCATCGCTATTTCCGAGGCGGGCTGCTTCTCGATCGTCCTCGAGGGGGTTCCCGACATCCTCGGCGAGTTGATCACCAAGGAGGTCGACGTGCCGACGATCGGCATCGGGGCCGGTCCTGCTACCGACGGTCAGGTTCTGGTCTTCCACGACGTTCTCGGCCTCGGGTCGGGCAACTACCCGAAGTTCGTCCGCCAGTACGCCGATCTTGCCGATGACGCGGTCGCGGCCCTGACCAGGTACGTCGCCGATGTCGGCTCGGGCGAGTTCCCCGGTGAGGACGAGAGCTATCACGTATCGGACGAGATCGCAGCCGAGATGCTGAAGGGCCGATCGTCCGGGTAGCGGCCCTCCTCCTGGTGGCGGCATGCGCCACGACTACGACCAACGGTGTCACGACATCGACCTCCACCGTGGCTCCGACTACTACCACCGTTGTGGCCTCGACGACCACGACCGCGGTCGCTGAGACGACGGCGCCTACTCCCTCCACCAGCGCGGTCACTCCTGATCTTCCCACGACGGTTCTTGCCGTTGGCGACGACACCCTCGAGGTCTGGGTCGCCGACGAAGCCGCTGAGCGGCAACAGGGTCTGCGGGCAGTGGCTGAGCTGCCCGACGGGATAGACGGGATGCTCTTCGTGTTTCCCGAGCCGAAAACACCCAACTTCATCATGTCGGGGACGCCGCTCCCTCTCGAGGTCTGGTTCTTCGACCCCGAGGGCTCACTGATCGGCTCACACGAGATGACACCGTGCCCGGTGGATCCCTGCCCCGTCTACCCCGCCCCCGGACCTGTGAGCTGGGCGCTGGAGACACCGGCGGGGGAGCGGGATTTCCAGCCGGGCGACCTTCTCTCGACTTCTGCATCGGGCTGAGGGTGTCCTATCATCTGGGTTCCGCACCGGCGTCTCGCGCCGTCCGGTTGCGTGAACCCCTGCTCCACCGTGCTGGTGGGGCCTTCCGATCCGGATGTCCACAGGAGGTCACATGCGCGACTATGAGGTAATGACGATCCATCGGCCCGACCTGGCCGAGGACGAGGTCGAGGTCAAGGTCGCCGATCTTGAATCGCACCTGTCTGGCTCGGGTGCGACAGTCGATGGAAGGGATATGTGGGGGAAGCGCCGCTTCGCCTACGAGATCGACCATCTGTCCGAGGGTTACTATTCGGTGGTCACGTTCCAGGCAGAGGCGGCTGCCGTCGATTCGCTCGATCGCATGCTGTCACTGGCCGACGAAGTGGTTCGACACAAGATCGTGCGCAGGGGCGCATGACTGGAATCTGTCCCAGGGCCACGGCATGATCGACCCAGGGACTTGAGAAGAGGAGATTTCACATGTCGAACAACATCACACTGATCGGGAACCTGACGATGGACCCGGAGCTTCGCTTCACGCCTTCCGGTGTCGCCATGGCCAGGATTGGCCTCGCCGTAAATCGCCGGTACCAGAAGGACGGCGAGTGGCAGGAGCAAACGAGCTTCTTCTACGGGACCGTTTGGCGAGAGCAGGCCGAGCATGTTGCGGAGTCGTTGCAGAAGGGCGCCCGGGTCATCGTGAGTGGCCGGATGGAGCAACGCACCTGGCGTGACAAAGAGGACCAGCAGCGCGAATCGATCGAGGTCGTGATCGACGAGATCGGTCCCTCTCTGCGCTGGGCCACCGCTTCGGTGAACAGGACTGAGCGCTCCGGTGGCGATTGGAGCGGCGGCGGTGGGGGTGGCGGTGGCAGCGAGGGAGCCGACGTTCCACCGGCACCGGTGGCGAGAGAGTCGTACGGGCCCGACGAGGCCCCCTTCTGATCCAGGAGTTTTGTAACCATGGCTAGAAAGAGCACGAACAACCCGCGTCCCAAGCGGCGTCGGGGCGTGGAGATGAGACGGGGCCGTCCCAAGCCCTGCGCATTCTGCAAGCAGCAGGTCGATTTCATCGACTGGAAGGACGTTTCCGTGTTGCGCAAATACATGTCTGATCGCGGCAAGATCAGAGGGCGCCGGGTGAACGGGAACTGCCCGACCCATCAGCGAGAAGTGGCCAACGCCATCAAGAATGCCCGAGAGATGGCCTTGCTCCCGTATCTGAGCACGAGATGAGGCTCATCCTCACTGCCGATGTCCAGGAGCTGGGCAAGAGGGGTGATGTCGTGGACGTAGCCGAGGGTTACGCCCGCAATTACCTCTTGCCGCGCAAGAAGGCGGTCAAGGCCCACGAGGCGGCCCTGGCCCAGGCCGAGGCCGTCCGCGAAGCCCGCATCGAGGCCGAGCGAAAGGCCAAGGAAGAGGCGGAGCGGCTTGCCACCCAGTTGGTCGGCAGCCGGGTCGTCATCGCGGCTCAGGCCGGCGACGAGGGCCAGCTCTACGGCTCCATCTCCGCCGCCGATGTGGTCGAAGGTGTCCGTCGTTTCACTGGCATCGAGTTGGAACGGGACTCGTTGGAGATCCCGAAGCCGATCAAGGCGATAGGTCTCCACGAGATCAACATCAAACTTCATGAAGAGGTCGAGTTTCCCCTCACCCTGGACGTTATCCCCGCCAGCTGACCAGTCCCGATTACTGGCGAGTTTCGCGACTTTTCTGCCAGTCCTTTCCACCGCGAAAACAAAAGAGGCCACCGCGAAATTCGATTAGGCCTCTCGCTTGTGGCGCCGGCCGAAGCGACCCTATCTTCTGCCACCTTCCCCGCTGGCAGTTTCGGCTTCCCCGCCAACCGGCGGGGTCTTGCATGTCAGGGCCCCACAGGTCGCGAAATCTGTCACTCGCGCGTTGTTTGATGAGGACATAGATGAGCGGCATCACCGATCAGGGGCAAATGAGACCGGGTTTCCGGAGCCCTCCCCATTCCAGGGAGGCTGAGGAGTCGGTCATCGGGGCAGTGCTCCTGTCGGAGGAGGCGGTCAACGAGGTGATGGACCGCCTCCACCCGCCCGACTTCTATGTCCCCGCCCACCAAGCGATCTTCGAGGCCATGCGGGAGCTGTTCGACACGAGTCAGGCCATCGACGCCGTGACCGTGTCCGAGGCATTGCGGCGACGGGGGGAACTGGACAAGGTGGGAGGCGTCGCGTACCTGACCCGTCTCGTCGACATCGTGCCCTCGACGTCCAACATCCTCTATTACTCCGGGATAGTCGAAGAGCACGCCAAGCGCCGCGAGCTGATCCGGGCCGGCGCCTCGGTGACCGATTTCGCCTTCGATATCGACGAGGAGATCGCCCGTGTGATGGACCGAGCCGAGCAGGCGGTCCTCTCGGTGGCCGAACGCCGAAGCGCACAAACCCTCCTCGAGGTGGGCCCACTCTTCAGTGATGTGCTGGAGCACATCGAGTTGCTCGAGCAGAGGGGCTCGGAGCTGACCGGATTGGCGACCGGATACGTCGATCTCGATAAGAAGCTGGCCGGTCTCCAGGCGGCCAACCTGGTGGTGATCGCGGCAAGACCGGCGATGGGTAAGAGTTCTCTCGCACTTGGTATCGCGGTCAACGCCGCCGTCCAGAGCGAACCCGTGGCCATCTTCTCGTTGGAGATGTCGAAGGAAGAGATCGTCCAGCGCATCCTCTCCTCGGTGGGCCGGGTCGACTCCATGAAGCTCCGCTCCGGTCAGCTGGGACCGCTGTGGCAGAGGGTCGTCGACGCTGCCGGCAAGATGTATCAGGCACCGATCTACATCGACGACTCCCCGGTCGTGACGGTGACCGACATCCGCGCAAAGTGCCGGAGGCTGAAGCGGAAGAAGGGGCTCTCCCTGGTCGTGATCGACTACCTGCAGCTGATGGAGGCGTCGAGCAGGGAGAACCGTCAACAGGAGATCTCGGAGATCACCAGAAACCTCAAGAACCTGGCCCGAGAGCTGGAAGTCCCCGTGATCGCCGTCTCCCAGCTCAATCGATCATTGGAGGCCAGGGAGGACAAACGGCCCCGTCTCTCCGATCTACGCGAAAGCGGCAGCATCGAACAGGACGCCGACGTCGTGATGTTCATCTACCGCCACGAGTACTACCACCCCGAGGATCAGGAGCGAAAGGGCATCGCCGAGGTCATCGTGGCCAAGCATCGTGCCGGGTCTACCGGACCCGTGGAGGTCACGTTTCAGCCCGAGTTCACCCGTTTCGCCAACCTGGGCCGGGACGTCACCTAACGATTGGACTCGCGGGCCTGGCCTGCCTCCAAGGCGCGTTCGATGGTCTCGAATGCCTCAGTCGCTGGGCGCCATCCCAAGGTCGCGGTCTTCTTGTCCTCCAGCTCCTTGTAGACGGTGAAGAAATGCTCCAACTCGCGCAAGAGGTGCTCCGGCACGTCGTCGAGGTCGGCGGCGTCCCGCCACAACGGGTCGCCGTCGGGCACTGCCAGGACCTTGTGGTCGGCGTGACCTTGGTCCTCCATCAGGAACAGCCCGATGGGTCGGACCCTGATCCGACAGCCCGGGAACGTGGGCTCCGAGACCAGGGCAAGGATGTCGAGTGGATCGCCGTCGTCGGCATACGTCTCGGGTATGAACCCATAGTCGGCCGGATACCTCGTCGCGGTGAACAGCATCCGATCGAGGAAGATCTCCCCGCTCTCGTGATCCGTTTCGTACTTGTTCCTGCTCCCCTTGGGGATCTCGACGATCATCGTGACCAGCACATCAAGCACCCTACATATCGCTACCCTCGCCCGGTTGTGCCTCACATGGGTGGCGATGCCACATCCCGGGTCGGTTCCCCGATGTCTTACAACCCAACCCAACCGTCGGGATAGACCACTCGATGGCACCTCCTAAGAAGCGCGGAAAGCGCTACCTCCTCATGATGTCGGTCGGCGCCCTGGGCATCGTTTACGGCGACATCGGGACCAGCCCTCTCTACGCCTTTCGGGAATCGTTCCGAGCGGCCGAGGGCTTGGCGGTCGACCGGTCCAGCGTATTCGGGATCCTGTCCTTGACTTTCTGGGCACTGGTCCTGGTCGTGTCGATCAAGTACCTGATCTTCGTGATGCGGGCCGACAACCATGGTGAAGGAGGCGTTCTGGCCCTGACGGCCCTCATCGTCCCTCGACGGAAGACACCGACGGTCGGTTTGCGGTGGGCTTTGATCCTCCTCGGGCTTTTCGGGACCGCCCTTCTCTACGGCGATGGGATGATCACCCCGGCGATCTCGGTCCTCTCCGCCGTCGAGGGACTGAGCGTCGCCACCCCGGCTTTCGAGCCTTATGTGATCCCGATCGCGGTGGTCATACTCGTTGCGCTGTTCAGCATCCAGCGCGCGGGGACGGCAACCGTTGGCGCCATCTTCGGCCCGGTCATGATCGTCTGGTTCACCGTCCTGGCCCTCCTGGGTATATCTCACGTGGTCCAGGATCCAGGCATCCTGGCCGCGGTGAACCCGGCCCACGGCGCGCGATTCATCGGATCTAATCCCCGTCTCGCCTTCCTCGCGCTTGGATCTGTGTTTCTGGTGGTGACGGGAAGTGAGTCCCTCTACGCCGACATGGGACACTTCGGCAAGCGGCCGATCCGTTTCGGCTGGTACATCGTCGTTTTCCCGGCCCTCCTCCTCAACTATTTCGGACAAGGGGCGATGCTGATTGCCGACCCCAGTGCAGCCGACAATCCGTTCTTTCGGATGCCACCAGGATGGGCTGTGCTCCCACTGGCGATCCTTGCCATGATGGCCACGGTCATCGCCTCCCAGGCTCTGATCTCCGGGGTGTACTCGCTCACCATGCAGGCGGTGCAACTGGGGTATCTGCCCCGCTTCGACATCGACCACACCTCCCCACGGGAGATCGGCCAGATCTATATCGGCACGATCAACTGGGGCCTCATGGTCGCCTGTGTCGGGCTGGTCATCGCCTTTGGGACGTCGAGCAACCTGGCCGCAGCGTACGGCGTGGCCGTCACCACGACGATGGTCATCACCACGATCCTCCTCTACTTCGTGATGCGGGAGCGCTGGCAATGGTCCGCTTGGGTAGCCGGCTCACTCACTGCCCTCTTCCTCGTGGTCGATCTCGCCTTCTTCTCGGCCAATATCGTGAAGGTCCCCGCCGGAGGATGGTTCCCGCTTGTAGTGGGGGCAGTCATGTTCACCGTGATGACCACCTGGAAGACCGGCCGCCGCAGGCTGACCGCCGCCCTGAAACGGGGCGAGCTGCCAATCGAGCGCTTCATCGGCTCCATCACCCTCCATCCCCAGGTCCGGGTCCCCGGCACCGCCGTCTATCTCTTCCCAGATCCGGGAATCACTCCCCCTGCCCTCCTGGCCAACCTGCGGCACAACGAGGTCCTCCATGAGACCGTGGTTCTGGTAGCGGTGCAGACATCAACCGTCCCCCGTGTCCCTCAGGTTCGGAGGTCGACTGTCCACGACCTGGGCGAGGGATTCGTCCAGGTCGTGCTCCATTTCGGGTTCATGGACGAGCCCGACGTGCCCAAGGCTCTGGCCAACATCGTCGACCCGGAGTTCGGATTCGACCCGGACGACTCCACCTTCTTCATCGGGCGGGAGACGATCATCAACAGGGGCAAGGGCATCGATCGGGCCCGCGCGGCCCTCTACGCCTTGATGCATCGCAACGCCTCGAGCCCGGTCCAGTTCTTCAGCCTTCCCCCCGGTCAGGTCATCGAGATCGGGAAGCAAGTGGCGTTGTGAGCCGGCACCCGTACTCTGGTTCTGTCCGGGATTCGGATTCCCGAGTTTGAGGGGCGCCCATGTGGGTTTTCAGAGCATCGATTCTCATCCTGACTGCGGCACTGGTGGCGTGTGGGGGTGACGGTGGAACTGACACGACTCTGGCCGAGACCACCACGACCGTCGTCGAAGACAGCGCCGGGACGGTCGACTTCGCCGACATGCCACAGGAATGCATCGACGCCTTGGTCGGATATCTCCAGGCCATCGAGCCGGCTGTGGAAGACGTCGACTTCGACACTTCCACAGGTGAGGATCTCGAAGCCATGGGAACCGAACTGGAAGGTCTGTCCGAGGAGTACACGACGGCGATCGAAGACCTCGACTGCCCTGATCCTTCCGGCAGCGATGAAGAGGCGTTCGCCGCGATCATCGAGTTGGCCCAGCAGGAGGCGCCGGGCACGGTGGGCTACCTGCAGTGGGTGCAGGGCCTCGCCGCCGGATTCGGCGATGCCGAGGTCTCAGGCGATTGTGGGACGGATATCTCGGCTCTCAGGGCGATCATCGACGAGAACAGTTCGATGTCCGACCTCACCATGACCGAAGTGGTCCAAGTGGGCAGCCTGGTCGCTTCCGTCTCCACGGCATGCACTCCGGATCGGGCAGAGGAGTTCTTTGCCGAGCCAGACGTGGCGGCCTTCCTGGAAAGCCAATAGGACGAGCGGCAACCCTGTGGTTGCCGCTTGGAGGGGTTCCCGCATTGCCCTGTGAAGCCGGGGAAGCTTCTAGAGGGGGGACTCAATTAGGGCTCTGAGGGACCTGAATCCAATTCTGTACACCCCGAGCCCCCTTTGGACGGGCAGAACCGGACCCAATTCGAACTATACGCAGTCGCGCTAGTTCACGAAGAATCAGGTCTCGAAGTCCTTGTGGGACCTGCTGGCGGTGGGCCCGGTCTGACCCTGATATTTGGAGCCGAGCTCGGGCGAGCCGTAGGGGAGGTCAGCCTCGGTCGTCATCTGATAGAAGCTGACCTGGCCGATCTTCATCCCCGGGTATATGGCGATGGGGAGCGTGGCGACGTTCGATAGCTCGAGGGTGATATGGCCCTCGAAGCCCGGGTCGATGAACCCTGCGGTGGAATGGATGAGGAGGCCGAGACGGCCCAGGGACGACTTTCCCTCGAGACGAGCGACCACATCGTTGCCCAGCTTGACTCGCTCCAGGGTCGATCCCAGAACGAACTCCCCGGGATGGAGCATGAATGGCTCCTCGTCACCCACCTCGACCAGCCTGGTCAGGTCGGCCTGCGGGTCACGCGGGTCGATGAGGCTGTACCGGTGGTTGACGAACACCCGGAACCCGTCGCCCACCCGCAGGTCGACCGAGGACGGCTGGACATACGCCGATTCGTAGGGGTCGATCTGGATCAGACCCGATTCGATGGCCTCGCGGATGGAGCGGTCAGAGAAGATCACCGGGAAGATGGTAGAGCGGGTGGAGGGAACGAACCTAGAGCGGGTGGAGGGAACGAACCTAGAGCGGGTGGAGGGAACGAACCTAGAGCGGGTGAAGGGAATCGAACCCTCGCTCCGAGCTTGGGAAGCTCGTGTTCTACCATTGAACTACACCCGCGAATCACTGAGATTACTGGATTCAGGTGCGTGCCAGAAGGCCGGCCCATCAGATCCCCAGCACCGACCTCCTCAAATCCGGGTTGTTGGCCATCCCGGCGGCATCGCCTTCCATCACGACCCGGCCCTCGGAAAGCAGGTAGGCGCGGGAGGACACGTCGAGTGCCCGTTGCACGTTCTGCTCCACCAGCAACACGCCAACACCCTGACCGCGCACCGCCTCGATGACGTCGAACACCTCGTCGACGACGACGGGCGCCAATCCGAGGGAAGGCTCGTCCATGAGAAGCACACGTGGCTGTGCCATGAGCGCCCGGCCGATCGCCAGCATCTGCTGCTCGCCGCCACTGAGATTCCCGGCGAGCTGGTCCCTCCTCTCGGCGAGACGAGGGAACAGGGTGTGGACCCACTGCAATGACTCGCTGTGATGCTCTCTGGCGTCACGGTTGAAGGCACCGAGGTCGAGATTGCCCTCCACGCTCATCGCAGAGAACAAACGTCTTCCCTCGGGGACGATGGCGACTCCAGCTCGGCAGACCCGATGTCCCGGAATGCCGGTCATGACTTGGTCGTCCAGCACGATCCGCCCGCGGCGTGGCCGGAGGATCCCCATGATCGAGTTGACCAATGTCGATTTTCCAGCCCCATTGGGCCCGACGATGGAGACCACCTCGCCACTGCCAACGGTTATCGATACCTCCCAGAGGGCCTGAGCGTCGCCGTAGAAGACGTCGAGGTCATTCACCTGCAGCATCGGCCTGCCTTCCCAGATAAGCCTTGACCACGGCCGGGTCCCTCATGACCACCGCCGGCTCTCCTTCGGCCAGCTCGAGGCCATGATCGAGGACCACGATCCTCGTGGCCAGCTGGTTGACGACTCTCAGCAGGTGCTCCACGAGCACGATGCTCACACCCGACCGGCGGATCCGGCGGACGACGTCGACTGCGTTATCGATCTCCACCGGATTGAGGCCGGCCAGGGCCTCGTCGAGGAGCAGCAGCGACGGCCGGGTGGCGATCGCTCTTGCCATTTCGAGCAGCTGGCGTTGGTGGAGGTTGATCTCTCCTGGTAATGCGTCGGCCCGGCCACCAATGCCGACAAGGTCGAGGTACTCGACCGCAGCGCGTCTCGAGGCATCGAGGCCGAGTGGCTCGCGGCCGAACATGATCGCCATCGCCACGTTGTCCCGGACGGTGAGGGATGTGAAGGGTCTCGGGATCTGGTAGGTGCGAGCGATGCCGAGATGGGCGATGCGATGTGGTCTCGATCCGACGATCACCTCTCCATCGAGCGAGATGCTCCCCGTGGTCGGCTGGGAGGCACCCGATATCAGGTTGACCAGCGTGGTCTTGCCCGAGCCGTTAGGCCCGACCAGCCCAACCAGCTCGCCCTCGTGGACGGTCATCGAGACGCCGCGCAGCGCCCGGACCCCTCCGAAAGTCTTCACCACATCCTGAGCTACCAGCAGCGGCCGGCCTGTTTCCGCGCCCTCGGCTGGCGCCTCGTCGCCGACCGGCGCATGATGCTCTTGGGGCGGTCCAGTGTCGCTAACGCTCTGTGACGAGCGCGTTCGCCCTCCGGGTATGAAGGCGATGACCGCGGTCACTCCCAGGGCCAGAGCCAGCGACGTGACCGGGTCGGTCGTGACCCCCAGCAGCCAGAGCCCGAGGAAGATCACCACGAACACAGCCGTCGAGAGCCATGGTCGGCGGCGAAATCCGGCCATGAGGCCCTGAGGGGCGAGCAACATGACGAGAACCAGGATCACACCGAGAACGATCAGGCTCCAACCCTCGAAGCCTCCGGACGCGAGGCGGTTCTGGAGGGTGTACACGTAGATGGCGCCCACCATCGGGCCGGCCCAATGGCCTCGACCACCGAGCACGCTCATCACGATGACGAAGAGCGGGACGTCCAGGTTGAACGTCCCCTCGACGCTGACGAATCCCAGTTGCAGGGCGGCGACCGCGCCGGAAATCCCGGCGATCAACCCGGTGACCCCGATCGCGATCATCTTGTGGAGGAAGGTGGGCACACCGAG
>JARDZU010000063.1 GCA_029240695.1 Acidimicrobiia bacterium
CCTCCTCGGGCCTGACGAAGTACTCCATCTCCATCTGCTCGAACTCCCGGGTGCGGAACACGAACTGACCCGGAGTGATCTCGTTACGGAATGACTTGCCCACCTGGGCGATCCCGAACGGGAGTTTGAGACGATTCGTGCGGCGGACATTCTCGAAGTTGGTGAAGATCCCCTGCGCGGTCTCCGGCCGGAGGTAGATCAGGTTCTCGTCCGAATCTACGGGGCCCATGTGTGTGCGGAACATGAGGTGAAATGGCTTCGGCTCGGTGAACGTCCCCGACTTCCCACAGGTCGGGCAGGTGTTCGGGTCGTCCAGCTTGTCGAGACGGTGCCGTGCGTTGCAGTTGCGGCATTCGACCAAAGGATCGGTGAAGACCTCCTCGTGCCCCGACGCTTGCCACACTTGCCGGGCCTGGAGGATGGCCGAATCGATCCCGACCACGTCGTCCCGAAGCTGGACCATCTCCCGCCACCACTCGTCCTTGACGTTTTTCAACAACTCCACGCCGAGCGGCCCGTAGTCATAGGCAGAGCGAATCCCGCCATAGATCTCGGAGGCCTGAAAGACGAAGCCTCTCTTCTTGGCGAGGTTGGAGATGGTCTCGAGGGTTGGTTGCGTCATGCGGAGGTGAAACGGTGGCCCGAACCGGGCGCTTAGTCAATCCGGGACAAATCTTCGGCAGCGCCGAAGCGACGCTCCCGGCCCTGGTAATCGATCACGGCGTCCAACAAGGCCTGTCGGTCGAAGTCTGGCCAGAGGATTCCCGGGAAGTAGAACTCGGCGTAAGCCGCCTGCCAAAGGAGGAAGTTGGAGAGCCGATGCTCCCCCGACGATCGAATGATCAGGTCGACATCAGGCATTTCGGGCACGTAGAGCGAGCCCGCGAGCAGCGTCTCGTCTATTTCGTCGACTGCCAGAGCCCCTGAGGCGACCCTGGAGGCGAGAGCCCTCGTGGCGTCGACGATCTCACGGCGGCTCCCATAGTTGAAGGCGAATACCAGGTGGAGACTGGTGTTGCCTGAGGTCATCCGGGCTGCCTCGGCCATGTGTTTGCGATTCCGGTCCGGGATTCTCGGGTCGTCCATGTCGCCGGCGAAGAGCATCCTCACACCCTGCTCGTGGAGATCATCACGGCGCCGGGTGAGGAGATCCTCGTTGAACCACATGAGGAACTCGACCTCCTCGTCCGAACGCGACCAGTTCTCAGTGGAGAACGTGAAGGCGGTCAGCCACTCGATGCCGATCTCCAAGGCTCCTTCGACTGTGTCGAACAACGCCGCCTCACCGGCGACGTGCCCCGCAGTCCGGGGCAGGCCACGTGCATTGGCCCATCGTCCATTCCCGTCGAGGATCAGCCCGACATGCCTCGGGATACGGTCTGGGTCGACGCCGGAGACATCCAGGGTCACTCCATCACCGCCAGTGAGATGAGCTTGCGATCGAGGTGATACTCGACGAAGCGGCGGGCGATGCCCATCGCCTCCCCGGCCAGGCTCACATCTGTCTCCGGCATCCCACCGAACTCGGCTTGGGCCAGGGCGGCGAGGTAGACGGTCACTCCGTCCCGGAGACGCACGGCTCCTTCGGTTCGGCACATGTCACAGATGGCCCCACCACCGCCGAAAGAGAAGCCGTGCAGGTCGTCGGCCCGGCCACACGATGCGCAGACGAGAAGTGACGGCGCCACGCCCACCACATCGGCCAGCTTCAACAAATAGCTGGTGATGAGATCCGCGCCGATCTGCCCGGCCTCGAGAGCCCGAAGACCCCGATGGAGTAAGAGGAATAGCCGCGTCGAGGACTCCTCTTCCTGGGCCACCGCATCGGCGGCCTCGACCATGGTGCCCGCAGCCACCACCGCATCGAGGCTCGCCCGGAGTCGGGGGAATGGCTCGATCACCGCCACCTGAGTGATCGTGTCGAGGTTTCGGCCTTCGTAGAGGACCAGGTCTACGTGGGTGAACGGCTCGAGGCGCCCACCGAAGCGGCTCTTCGTCTTGCGGATCCCTTTGGCCACCGTCCGGATCTTGCCGCTGTTGGGGCTGAGCAGCACCACGACCCGATCTGCTTCCCCGAACGGGTAGCTGCGGAGGACGATTCCTTGATCGTGACGAAGGGCCATTGAGCCCTCAGGCTAAAAGCCTGAGACCTCGTTAAGAGGTCATAGGTTGTAGGTTCCAGGTATGGCAATCGTTCCCGACAGCGAGATCGAGGCATTCGTCGATTCCCACTCCGGCTGGGCCAAGGTCGACGACGGCATCACGCGCACCTATGAGTTGGCCGACTTCAACGAGTCGATGGGCCTGGTGACGCGGGTCGCGCTGGCCGCCGAGAAGGCAGACCACCATCCCGACATCGACATTCGCTGGAACAAGGTCACCCTGATGCTGTTCACCCACTCAGAAGGCGGGGTCACCGCCAAAGACCTGAACCTCGCCGACCTCTGCGACGGGCTCCTCTGACCAGCATCAATCAGTCGAAACCCAGGCGGTCGAGGAGCTGGGGCTTGCGTTGCCAGTCGGGCTCGACCTTGACCTGAAGTCTGAGGTTCACCCGGTTCCCCAGCAAGGCCTCGAGATCATGCCGTGCCGCGGTCCCGGCCTCCTTGAGGAGCGAGCCACCTTTCCCGATCACGATCCCCTTCTGGCTCTTGCGTTCGACGATGACGTCGGCGGCGATGTCGATGAGCCCATCCTCGCGTTGCTCGAGGTCCTCGACGACCACCACCAGGGAGTGCGGCAGTTCCTCACGAAGCCGGTCGAGGAACTTCTCGCGGACCATCTCGCCGATCACCAGGTCTTCGGGCTGGTCGGTTGTGATCCCGGGCGGGTAATAAACCGGTCCCTCTGGCAGCCGGGAGACAAGTTCGGCCACGAGCTCGGGGACACCGGAGCCGTCGACGGCCGAAACCGGCACATAGGAGGCAAAGTCCCACTCTCCTGCCTTGGTCAACTGCTCCACCACCTGGCCGCGTCGGCCGATGTCGAGTTTGCTCACGACCACGAGCACTTCGGCCTCCGCCTCGCCGAGGCGCTCGGCGATGAGCCGGTCACCCGGCCCGATCGGCTGGGTGGCATCGACGAGGAACACCACGACGTCGGCTTCGGCAAGCGTGCCGTAGACCAGCGAGTTCAACCTGGTCCCCAGCTCGTTGCGTGGCTTGTGCAGTCCGGGGGTATCGACGAGGACGATCTGATACTCGGGATCCTCACCGGGGCCGTTCACGATGCCGCGGATCGCGTTGCGGGTGGTCTGGGGTCGCGAAGAGGTGATGGCCACCTTCGATCCCACCATCGCGTTCACCAGCGTCGACTTCCCGACGTTGGGGCGTCCCACGACGGGCACGAACCCTGACCTCATTCGGCGTCCACAGCCTCCGATACGGACACGGAGACGTCCGCCACTCGCCTGCCCTGCATCCGGGTGACGGTGAGAGTCAGGGGGCCATGTGAAAATTGCTCACCCTCGTCCGGAACTCGCTCGGCGAGACCCATGACCAAGCCGGCAACGGTGTCCCAATCCTCATCGGGCAGGTCCACCCCGGCGAGACGAGCCAGATCGTCGACGGGTAATCGACCGTCGACATCCCAACCACCGTCACGACGCGCGGAGATGAATATCTCCTCTTCGTCGGTTTCGTCGGCGATCTCCCCCACGAGCTCCTCGAGCAGGTCCTCGATGGTGACCAGGCCGGCCACCTCCCCGTACTCGTCCACGACGATCATCTGATGCTGATGGTTGGCCTGCATCTCGCCCAGCAGAGCAGAAGCAAGCTTTGTCTCCGGGACGAACTCGACCGGCCTCATCACCTCCGCAACCGAGGCGGGACGTCGGCCCTCGCCCAGAAGTGGCAAGAGATCCTTGACCATCACCATGCCCACGACGTCGCCGTTGCTGGTCACCGGGATCCTGGAGAACCCCTCGTCGGTGGTGACTGAGATCAGATCATCCACAGTGGCAGTCACCGGCACTGTCACCATGTCCGGCCGTGGGGTCATCACCTCACGCACAACCGTGTCACCGAACTCGAGCACCGAGTCGATCATCTCCCGCTCCTGCTCGGTGACGGTTTCTGGCTCCGGCTCGATCTCACCTTCTTCATCACCATTCGATTCAGTGATCAGATCGGATGCCCAGCCACCGAGGCTTACCGCAGCGGCGAGCAACCTGGCGGACCTGTATGCGATCGAGCGCGGTCTGCGCCTTCCCAGCTGGCGCGGGGCCAAGTCGCCGAGGAGGAACACAACCAGGAAGACGATGGCGGCGTAGGCAATGGCGGTGCCGAGCGTCTGCTCCGCAGTAACCAGAGCAGTCGCCGCCACTGCGGCCATAACCAGCAAGGCCGAGCCGACCATGGCCACGGCAGGAGTTATCGCCTCACGCTCCTCGAGTAGCTCGGCCACGATTCCGGCACCGCGGACGCCATCGGCTTCGTCTCGCAGCGCGTCCGCTCGGGGAACACGGGTGATTGCCGATCCGGCGGCGCGCAACCAGGCGGCGAGGGCCAGGGCGGCAACGGCCACGATGATGATCGCCACATTCACCTTCGCACCACGCCAACCATCGACAACAACTCGGCTTCCCGACGCTCCATCAACTCGGCATCAGCGTCTTCGATGTGGTCATACCCGAGCAAATGCAAGATGCCGTGGGCGACCATGAGCGCCATCTCGTCGCCAAAGCCGATCTCGGTCTCGGCCGCCTGGCGGCTGACATAGGCCGGGGCGACGATCACGTCGCCGATGACGAGCGGAGGTCCGGCGGGGTCATGGTCGGGCACGAAGCCCGGTGTCAACTCCTCGACGGGGAAGGCAAGGACATCGGTGGGGCCGGTTCTATCGAGGAAGCGCTCGTTGTAGGAGGCCATCTCGTCGTCGCTGACGAGCAGCACGGTCACCTCGGTCTCATCCGGGTATCCCTCCTCGGTGAGCACCACCTCGGCCAGATGACGCAACTGGAGGAGATCGACCGGCTCACCTTGTTCGTCGGCCAGGAAAACGCTCACTGGCCGGCGCCGGGTTTTCGACTGGGAGGGTCGTCCATCAGGTTCCGGGGAAATTGGGATACGCGATCCGCTGATGGTAATGACCGACCAGCGAGTCGAGGAAAGCAGATCGGATCGAGGTCATCTCGGCGAGTGTCAGCGGCGACTCGGACAGCTGGCCGTCGTTCAGCTTCTCATCGATGACGCGGTCCACGACCTTCTCGATGGCTTCCGGCGTTGGCTCCTCGGTCTGGAAGTTGGCCCGGCAGGCCGCTTCCAAAGAGTCGGACAGCATCACGATCGCCGTCTCGGCCGTCCTCGGCTTGTGCCCGATGTGGCGGAAATCGTTGGGATCCACGTGATCGCCGTTCTGGGACCTGGCCTTCTCATAGAAGAAGCGCATGATCCCGTCGCCGTGGTGGCTGACGATTCCCGTGGCGACGTCAGACGGGATCTTGAATTGTCGGGCCAGCACGATCCCGTCGCTCACGTGCCTGCGGATGACCTCGGCGGATTCGAGCGGCGTCATGAAATCGTGAGGGTTCTGGATCCCGAACTGGTTCTCGATGAACATCGTCGGGTTTTCCGTCTTGCCCAGGTCGTGGTAGTAGGCCATTGCTCGAGCTAGAAGAGCGTTGGCCCCGATGGCACGGGCGGCGGCATGAGCCAGCGTCCCCACCATCAGTGAGTGGTTGAAAGTCCCGAACGCCTTTTCCTGGAGCAACTGGAGTGCCTCATGGTTGCGATCGGTCAGATCGAGGAGGCTGAGACTGGTGGTGATGTCGAAGGCCGACTCGAAGAACTGGAGGGCGGCCAGAGCCACGAGTGAAGCGATCGCGGATATGCCAAACGCCCACGCCATGGAGATGCCCACGACCTCCCACACGACGTCATTGGGCCCAACGTGGAAGAAGGAGGCAGTGGCTCCGGCGGCGAGGGCAGCCGTGAGGGCGGAGAACACGACGGCGGTTCTAAAGCCGCCGCGACTCGTCACTGAGCTCACGAACGGGATCGGGGCCAACGTAGCGAGGGTGGCATAGACCGCGACCCCGGTGTCCTGGGTCCCAACCGCTGCGATGACCCCGACCGCCAGCGCCATGAGCACGGCGATGCGTGAGTCGAAGAGCACTGTCGTCATGAACCCGAAGGCCACCGCCGGCAGGACATACCAGCTCGATTCAGGCTGGAAGACGACAGTGGCGCGAACGGCGCCGGCGGCAAGCACGAGAAGAATGCCGAGAAGGGCGATCATCCGTGGACGGGCCCAGAACTCTGCCCGGAAGCGAGATAGATACAGGCCGAGGAGCCCCACCAACACGCCGAGAACCGCGAGCAAACCGACATCGGCCTCGGCTTGAGACGCAGCCGAGGTGGTCACATCGATGGCGTCGATGTGCAGCTGGGTGACCGGGACTCCCGGGGCGACTATCAATTGGTCAAAGACGTAGTCGACTTGCACGTCCTCGACCGCTTGCGCAGCCTCCTCCCTCGCCTCGTCGGTTGCCGCCTCGTCGACCAGATAGTTGGCCTGGAGGAACGTCGCCACGATCTCACCGGCGGCATCACTTGCTGCGGCGTCTGGTCCCGGAGGACTGGTGTCCAGATAGACCACCTGGGGTGGGCTGGAGCGGAGGCGTTGCTGTGCGGTCTGGAGCTGGTCGGGTGTGATCCTTAGGCCGAACTCCTGGAAGAGCCGATCCACCGCCGCCTGCCGTATCAGTGGGAAGTGGGGGTCTTCGCCGAGCGCCGCCCTGATCACGTCATCGCTCGCCGCGGCGGCGAGCGTCGCTATCGCGTCGCTGGCAACGGTGTGAGTCGCCGTCACACGTGCAATGACCTCTTCGATCGGACGGAGATTCACTTGCAACGGGATCACCTCGGCCGTGCAGGTATCGCCGGGATCGCACTCCACCAACTGCTGGTAGTTGGGGCTGCCCACGACGTAGCCCTCCGGTATCTGGGCATCCGCAGGGTCCATGCGCACCAGGGCGGCACCCGCAGGCACCTCGGCCGACCAGACACCGTTCGCATCGGTCATCACCTCGAAGGTGTCTTCGCCCACCTGGATTGTTACTGCGATCCGGTCGACCCCGGTGTCGACTCGTGCCCCTTCCGCCTCCGGGTCGAACTCACCATCGGATTCCACGTCGAGGAAGACGGTGCCCGTCAGGAGGGCGGGCTCGGGTACTTCGGTGGTCTCGGTCGTCTCCTCGGCCACCGTTGTCGGAGGCGCCTCCGTGGCCTGCGGTGCCAGGGGTTCCAAAGGATCACCGATCGCCAGGGCCTGCACATCGTCGAACACGCCCGTCACGTTCGCATTCACCGTGCTCTCGATTTGCTCGTTGATCTGCTCGATCGGCGGGACGGATTCCCTGGCCTCCTGTCTCAGAGCTTCGGTCTCGGCCTCGTCGATCACCGTTCCCGGAATCTGCGCCCGATACTCACGAGGGGCCAATTCGCCCACCGTCAACTCGGGGTCACCCGACCCCCCTCCCAGTGACAACACACCCCATGCCGCCACAACTGTGGCGACGAAGGTTGCGAGGCGGACCAGTGTCGGCCGCGGCATCACTTGACCTTGCTCTCGAACCTGGCATACGCCTCGACGATCGAGGCGACGATGCGATGCCGCACGACGTCGCGGGCAGTGAGTTCTACGAAGGAGACACCGGGAATATCGCTCAAAATCTCGCGGACGACCATGAGACCCGACCGCCGGTTGTCCGGGAGATCGGTCTGGGTCATATCACCTGTGATGATCATCTTGGAGTTGAACCCGAGCCGGGTCAGGAACATCTTCATCTGCTCCGGCGTCGTGTTCTGAGCTTCGTCGAGGATGACACAGGCGTCGTTGAGGGTCCTTCCTCTCATATAAGCGAGCGGGGCTATCTCGATAGTTCCCTTCTCGACCAGCGCTCCGGTCTCCTCAGGGCCGAGCATGTCCCACAAAGCGTCGTAGAGCGGTCGCAGGTACGGATCGACCTTGGCGGCGAGATCTCCCGGCAGGAATCCGAGCCTCTCCCCCGCCTCGACGGCGGGGCGGGTGAGGATGATTCGACGCACCGACCCGCTGACCAGGCTGTCCACCGCTGCGGCCATGGCCAGATAGGTCTTCCCGGTGCCGGCGGGCCCGATGCCAAACGTGAGGGTGTTCTCCCTGATGGCTTCCATGTACTTCTGCTGGCCGTGGGTCTTGGGACGGATCATCCGCCCGCGCCCCACAGGGATCCCATCGGAGAGCACGCCCGATGGGCTGGGCACGTCCTCGATGACCATCTTCACGACCTCGTCGACGCGAGCAGAGTCGAGGGCGTGGCCCTCCTGGACGAGGATGAGCAATTCCTCGAGGACGGTTCGGGCTCGCTCGACCTCGGTATCGGGTCCCTTGAAGGCAACCTCGTCCCCGCGCGCGATGAATCGCACGTCCGGGAAGTGGGCTTCGACCTGACGCAGGTGTCTGTCGGCCTCGCCCAAGAGATCCAGCATCAAATGATGGCTGGGAACGCGTAAACGCGAGTCGATAGATTCGGTGGGTTGCTCAGTGGGCACAGGAGACGACGCCCTCTCTGTGGCGTCGCGACCATTGTAGAGGCCGCCCTGTGCTGATTCGGAGAATTCAGTCAGGCCCGGAGGCGACTTCCACCGTTGAATCGAGCAATGAGGCGATCACCGCCTTGTCGGAGTCGCGGACCTCGTCGGGCCTGCCTTCACGGCGTAGAAAATGGATTGCGGCGAGGTATCGGTCGATGAGATCGCCATCCTTGGCGTCGGCGGCCACATCCAGATCGATCAAAACACCTCGCTCTTGCGAACCGAGGGGCAAGAGCTCGGATGGGGGGACCGCATAGATCTCGGCCAGACGCACCAGTCGTTGAACACTCAGCGCGCGCTCTCCACGCTCATATGCGCCGACCACAGAAGCCTTGAATTCACCGCCGGTATACGACTCGAGCTCCCCCAGCGACCAACCCCGCTGACGACGGGCTGCACGCAGGCGCAAGCCAAGCGAAGCACTGAATCTGTCCACCAAGGGTCTCCTCCCATGAGCCCGTGGCGAGATGCTACATCTTCCAAGCCCGGATTCATAGGAGGCGCGCTGCGGCCACGAGTGCCGCCGTTTCGACCCGGAGCACCGTATCGCCGAGATCCCAGCGGATCGCATCCTCCGGGACTTCCCCCGAGGCCCATCCACCCTCAGGTCCGATGACCACTGTCCGCGCGGAGGGAGCCTCCCGTCCTCCGCCGCGATCGCACACCACGAAGGGTCGATCGATCTCGGCGAGGGCAACCAGAGTGCCCGAAGTCCTCATCAACCACGCACCTCTCGACTGCTCCAGGCCCGATACCGACCACGATCGAAGCTTCGAGGCACTTGGCGGCCGCCCGTGCCCGTGCCTGGTATCGAGGAAGAGCAATTCGGCTACACCAATCTCGGCCAGCTTCTCGACCAGGAATCGGGCTCGATCCCGGCTGTCTGGCGGGGCAGCAGCCACGATGAGGTCAGATGGGGCAGGGACCAGGATCTCCTGCCCCCTCATCACCCAGCCGTTCAGAAACTGCCCGTCGCCGGCCAGCCCCTGGCCGTCTGTGTAGGACACTGGCTCCCCGTCGCCGACGCGGAGGACCTTCTCGAGATGGCGTCTTTGCTCCCCCGACACCTCGAGAAGGTCCCCGGTCCAGGGACCAGGGACCAGAAGGTGCGGCACGTGGCCCATTGGCCCGATGGATCAGCCTGCCGAGGCGGGCCGGTCCGTCCTCTCACCCCGCAGCTCGGCCCACCGCCGGAGGGCGTCCTCCTCGTCACTGGAGAGGTCTCGCGGAACGGCGACAGACACGACTACATGAAGGTCGCCCCTCGTCCGCCGGCCGAGATGAGTGACGCCCATGCCTGGCATCCGAAACACGGTCTCGGGCTGGGTGCCGGCGGGGACGTCGAGATCGCTCTCGCCACCTTCGATCAAAGGGATGGCGATCCTGGTTCCTAGCGACGCCTCGGCGATGCCAATCGACACGCGATGGACGAGATCGGAGTCGTGACGCTCGAACCTCGGGTCCGGCGCAACCAGGACCTCGACGTAGAGGTCGCCGGGCGGTCCGTACCGTCCTCCCGACTGACCACGACCCGAAATGCGCAGGCGCGTGCCGGAGGACACGCCCGCGGGAACTTCGACAGTCATCGTTCGCTCGCCATCGACGGCGCCGATCCCTGAGCAAGCCGAACACGGGCTGGTCACCAGGACACCCTCGCCACGACAGCTCGGGCACGTGCCCACAGTCATCATCGTGCCGAAGAGAGACCGTCGTGCCATCCGCACCGAGCCTGCGCCGCCGCACTCAGGACAGGTGGTCTGACCGTGCCCCTCTTCGGCTCCGGTGCCGGAACAGACCTGGCAGGTGTCCATGGTCGCGAAGGTGACCTCGACATCGGTGCCGAAGGCGGCATCGACCAGGCCGACTTCCGTCCGAACCAGGACGTCGCCCCCACGGGTTGGACGGCTCCGGGCCCCACCACCAAACATCGAGCTATCGCCGAACACAGAGCGTAGGAGATCGTCGAATCCGCCAAAGCCGGCGAACAGATCTGAGAGATCGATCGTGTCCCCCCTGTCGTATCGGCGTCGCCGATCCGGGTCGGACAGGACCTCATAGGCCTCGGCCGCATCACGAAACCGAGCCTCCGCCACCGGGTCGCCCGGATTGGCATCGGGATGGGTGGCGCGGGCAATCAGCCGGAAGGCCTTCTTTATCTCTTCGCTGGTGGCGTCCCTACCGACCCCCAGGATGTCGTAATAGTTCTTGGCCATGGGTCAGTCTTTTTCGGAGCTGATCCGGTCCTCCAACTCGCGGGAGACCTCTTCGACCGCCGAGATGGCCCGCTTGTAGTTCATCCGCATCGGCCCGATGACGCCAACCGACCCGCCGCTGGCTCCCGCCTCGTAGGTCTTGGAGACGACGGCGAGGTCGACATCTTGCAAAGGCAACTCGGCGCCGATCTGAATAGATGTCCCCGAGGCCACCGCAAGGATCTTCATGACCTCGGCCTCGCGGGCCAGGACCTCGAGGATTCGCTGCACGGCGCTTAGGTCCTCCCACACAGACGTGAGCCGCTGAGTCCCTCCGATGAAGATCTCAGTGCCGGCGGCCGCCGCCAGATGCAGGCCGTCATTCATGGTGAGGACCGCCTCACGTGTTCGCTCGTCGAGTCCTCCGAGCACCTCATCGCTGATTATCGGGGTTGCCCCGAGGTCGGACCCGACGACGGCGGCACTAACCACCCTGTGGGCCGCTTCCAACTCACTCGCGGTGATCGGAACCCTGACCCTGGCCCTCTGCTGGAGCACACGACCCCCGTCAGTGACCACGATCAGCAGCATCTGATCGGCCGTGACCTGAACGCTGTGCAGATCACGCACCCGGTCCCCACGGAGGGCCGGGGCCACGACGACGGATGGCAAATCCGTGACCTCGGCGAGGAGATCGGAAGTCTCCTTGAGCAGCTTGGAGAGCTCCAGGTGGACCTCGCCAAAGAAGGAATTGATTTTGGCCTGCGCCGCCGACCGAAGCCTCCCCGGGCCGAGATGGTCGACGTAATACCGATAAGCGGCGGCCGTCGGGACCCTGCCGGCCGAAGTGTGGGGTTGAATTACGAAGCCCTCGGCCTCCAGGGCGGCCAAGTCGTTCCTCACAGTCGCACTGGATACCGGAAGGTGGGCGCGGTCCACGATGGCACGGGAGCTGACCGGCTCCCCTGAGCGAATGTGCTCCTCGACCAGGGCGCGAAGGATCTCGGACCGACGATCTTCAAGCATGTTGCATCAGAGGTTATCCGTGTTGGTCGACTCCACCCACCCCTTCGGTGGCTCCAGATCGAGCACTTGCCGATGCACCTCGTCGGTGAGCAACGGTCGCAGGACCATGAGTCTGCCCTCGGCGACCTCGATGACCCCTTCTCTGAGCAGCATCTGGCCACCGCTGGTCTGGAGCAGCGACTCCACGCCGGGGCCGGGACCTACGCCTGCGGATCGGCGCAAACCCACGAAGAGGCGGTCGATCTCTACATCCCAACCTTCGATCGGGTCGGCGCCGGCGATGGGCCTCAGTCCGGCCTCGACACGATCCACGTATGCGTCGAGCCGGCGCACGTTGTGACTTCGCACCCCGTTCAGGAAGCGATGGGCCCCGTTGCCGTAGGCCTCGTACTCTCCCTGGGCCCAAACGACGAGGTTGTATCTGCATTCCTGGCCGGCTCGGGACCAATTCGACACCTCGTACCTCTCGAGCCCTGCCAAGGGGAGGAGTCGCTCGGCAAGCTCATAACGATCGGCCTGGACGTCCGGATCCGGCGCATCGGCCCCCGCCTTCACCTCACGATGAAGTGGAGTGCCCGGCTCGACGGTCAGCGCGTAGCAGGAGACATGGTCCGGTCGGAGGTCGACCGCTCGCTGCAAGGACCCTTCCCACGACCGTTCAGATTCCTCCGGTGTGCCAAAGATCAGATCGAGCGAGATGTTTCCAAAGCCCGCCCGGCGGGCGTTGTCGACCGAGCCCTCGATGTCGTCAGCTCGGTGTCGCCGGCCCAACCTGGCCAGCACCGTGTCGTCGAAGCTCTGTGCCCCGAAGGACACCCTGTTGAATCCGGCGGTGAGCAAGGCGTCAGCCCTGTGCTCACTGAAGTCCTCGGGGTTGGCCTCCAGGGATATCTCGGCGTCATCTGCGATGCCATGAAGGGCCACGAGGGCGCCGAGAACCAGCCCCAGGAAATGCGGACTGACATGGCTCGGGGTGCCCCCACCGAAGTACACCGCATCGAGCACGCGCCACGGCCCCGCCAGACCGATCTCGGCGACTATGGCATCGATGTAACGCTCGATTCGGTCATCCGCCCCAGCCACCACGGCGAAGTCGCAGTATGGGCAGACGGCGGAACAGAACGGAATATGGACATAAGCAGCGGCTTTCACAGCGTGGATGTCGACGTCTGTGTTGGTCATGAGTCGTCGTCTACTCGCAGCGCCGCCACGAACGCCTCCTGGGGGACCTCGACCGAGCCCACCATCTTCATTCGCTTCTTGCCTTCCTTCTGCTTCGTGAGAAGCTTCTTCTTGCGTGTGACATCACCTCCGTAGCATTTGGCGATCACGTCCTTGCGTTTCGCCTTCACCGTCTCCCGACTGATGATCTTGCCCCCGATCGCCGCCTGTATCGGCACATCGAACATCTGGCGCGGGATCAGACTGCGAAGACGCCCGGTCATCGTCTTCCCGTAGTCGGCGGCTTTGTCACGATGGAGAACGGCGGAGAAAGCGTCCACCGGCTGGCCATTGAGCAGGATGTCGACCTTGACCAGGTCAGCCGTCCGGTAGTCGGCCGGCTCATAATCGAGCGAGGCATAACCCTTTGTCCTCGATTTGAGGAGGTCGAAGAAGTCGAAAACGATCTCGGCCAGAGGTATCTGGTAGTCGAGCTCGACACGCTCGGGGCTCAGATAGCTCATGTTGCCCATCTCGCCCCGTTTCGTCGTGACCAGCTCCATGATTGGGCCGACGTATTCGGTCGGACTGAGGATCATGGCCCGGACGTACGGCTCGGAGACGCCGATCCGACTCCCGGGGTCAGGCAGATCTTGGGGCGACTTGATCTCCCGAATGCTGCCGTCAGGGAGAGTCACCCGATAGGCGACCGAAGGAGCAGTGGCGACCAGGTCGAGGTCGTACTCGCGCTCCAGGCGCTCCCTCACGATCTCCATGTGGAGCAAGCCGAGGAAGCCGACCCGGAACCCGAATCCCAGGGCGCGACTCGTCTCCGCCTCCCACGTCAATGACCCGTCGTTGAGGCGGAGCTTCTCGAGTGCCTCC
>JARDZU010000064.1 GCA_029240695.1 Acidimicrobiia bacterium
CGACAGGAGGCGGGCGAAGACCCAGAACCCGTCCTGGGTCCTGATGTCGCCGCTGACGATCTTCTCCATGGTCGACAGCGCCAGTTCCTCCACCTCGACCCCGGCAACGGAGCGGAGATAGCGGACCTTCTCGGCCGGGGCGTTGGTCTTGTGATAGGCGGCCCAGAGCGCCTCGTATTCCTCCGCCCCTCCGTGGTGCGAATAGACCGACAGGGCCGCGGTGCACACCTCAGGATCGAATTGGGCGCCCTCGAGGACGTCGCCCGCGAGCTCCCGTGCCTTTTCGACGGTGGAGGGCTCGTCGCCCAGGATTCCGAGGGCCGCGATCAGATCGCCCCGCAGCTTCCTGGTGAGGTCGCTCTCGTCCCCTGACCCCTCCCAACCCAGACGGTCCAGGACGGGTCCAACCAGATGGCGGACGAACGTCTCGAACGCAGGACGGGTCTGCTCTTCCAGGGCGTGATGCTCCAGTGATCTGAGCCCGCCGATGATCACCGACCACACAGCGTGCTCGATCTCTTCGCCGAACTCCCCGACCAGGTCGAGGAAGGCGGACGCCGGCACTTGCGCCGAACGAACCATCGCCCATGTGTCCGAGACGAGGATGTGTCGTTCGATGTCGCCGAGAGTGTCGAGGTGGCCAAGAAGGCCGGTGAACAGCTCGTCGGAGTAACGGGTCCGGTAGAACCCATGACCACCGGCGTTGGCCACCACAAAGTCGAACGGGCCGTCGATCGGGATCACCGTCTCCTCCTCGGTGAGGAGGACCTTCGTCTCGAAGGGCTCACCGCCCACGACACCACGCAGTTGAATGGGGACGTCCCAGATCGTGATGTCGGTCTCGTCCGGTATGGCCAGGAAGCGACGCTGGCCGAGATGGATCCCCTCCGGCACGACCTTGACGTCGATCTGAGGGAAACCCTTCTGGTTGACCCAGGTGTCCATGATCTCGCCGACCGGCCAGTCGGCTGCGCCGTCTAGCCCTTCCCAGAGATCACTTGTGACCGTGTTGGCGTACGCGTGTTTGCGCAGATAGTTGCCAACCCCGGTGCGGAACTCCTCTTCGCCGATGAATTGCTCGATCATCCTCAAGACGGCCGAGCCCTTGCCATAGGTGATGGAGTCGAACATCTCGTCGACTTCGGCCGGCGAGTTGACCTCGAACTCGATGGGCCGGGTCGTCGCCAGCTGGTCGGTGCCCATCGCCCATGGCACCTCGAGGTTGGCAAAGGCCAGCCACCGCTTCCAGTCCGGCTTCCTGGAATCCGTGGCCTTGAGCTCCATGAAGCTGGCGAATGCCTCGTTGAGCCAGGCGCCCTCCCACCACCGCATGGTGACCAGGTTGCCGAACCATTGATGAGCGATCTCGTGCCCGATCACGTCGAGGCATGCCTGCAGCTCGCTCTGGCTCGCCTTCGCCTCGTCGAGAATGAGATAGGCGTCGCGATACGTGATCAGCCCGACGTTCTCCATCGCACCGGCGGCGAAGTCGGGGATGGCGATGTGGTCGAGCTTCTGTTCCGGATATGGGATCCCGTAGTAGTCGGAGAGGTACTCGAAACAGAAGACGGCGTTCTCCAGGGCGAGAGCGGTGAGATGGAGGTTCCCTTTGGGAACGATGATCCGTATCGCCGTGTCTTTGCTCGAAACAGGGTCGGTCGCCTCGAAGGGACCCACGATGAAGGCCAGCAGGTAGGTGGACATCTTCATGGTCTCGGTGAATTCGAAGCGGACCCTGCCGTCGTCGAGAGTGGTCCTGGAGATCTCGGCGCCGTTCGAGTAGGCCTCCAAGCCCTCCGCGACGACCATCGTCGTCTTGAAGGTGGCCTTCAGGTCCGGCTCGTCCCAGCAGGGGAGCACGCGGCGGGCGTCGGTGGCCTGGCATTGCGAAGTGGCGATCACGTGCTCGGCGCCGTCTTCGTCCCGGTAGATCGACCGATACAAACCGCGCAGCTGGTCGTTGATGATTCCGGTGTAGGTGATGCTGAGGGTGTAGGTGCCGGGGGCCACGGGGTGCTCCAGCATCAACGTGGCTCTGGAGTACTCGTCGTCGTAGGTGACCCCGGTGACCGCCGTCTCGCCGTCCTCTCCACTGAGGGTCGTCGCCTTGATGTCGATCTCGGCGGCATTGAGGACGATCTGATCGATGGTCTCCGTGATGCCGATCCGAACAGAGACCTCCCCGTCGAAGCTGAACTTGCCCAGATCCGGCTCGAGGCGGAGGTCGTAATGGACAGGGATCGCGGTCCGGGGCAACCGGAACGGGTTTTCAGACAATTGGAAGCCTCCCCATGAACTGTGGACGCGGTCGATGGTAACGGCCTGACATTGGTCAAGGCATCGAGGCCTTTACCCTGAAGGCCTGTGACTGATCACTCGACGATCCTCGTCGCGGTCCATGGACCAGATGGGCCCGGGATCTCGGCCGGTCTGATGGCGGTGCTCGCCGAGGCCGAGGTCGAGATCTACGACGTCGAGCAGATCGTCGTCCGTGGCCGTCTCACCCTCAACGTGCTCATCGGGGTCTCCGGCGAGCGGGCCACGATCAGAGACCTTCTCTTCTTCGGATGGGAGCGCGGCCTCAACGTCGAGTTCGAGAAGGTCGACGACACCCCGACCCCGACCCGCCCGATGTCGGTGGTGACAGTGATCGGCATGGGAGTGGGCCCGGAAGACTTCGGATCGGTGGCCGCGGCAATCGCCGACGCCGGAGGGAACATCGACCGCATCTACCGCCTGTCCCGCTACCCGGTGGTGAGCTATGAGCTCCTGGTCGGCAACGGGAACCTTGACCGGATGAGGGAGAACCTGGTTCGAGCGGCCGCGGAGCGCCCGATCGACGTCGCGATCCAGCGCGACGGCCTCGAGCGTCGTGGCAAACGGATGGTGATCATGGACGTCGACTCGACGCTCATCCAGGAGGAGGTCATCAATCTCCTCGCCAGGGAGGCGGGCGCCGAGGAGCGGTGCGCCGACCTCACCAGTCTCGCCCTGAACGGGTCCATCGACTTCGAGGAGTCGTTGCGCGAGCGGGTTGGCCTGCTCAAGGGCCTTGATCAAACGGCCATCACCAGGGTCCACGAGAACATCACTCTCACCAGTGGGGCGCGGACCTTCATCCGCACCCTGAAGCGGCTCGGCCTGGTCACGGCCATCGTCTCGGCCGGCTTCACGCGGTTCACCGACGTCCTCGCCGCCGACCTCGGCATCGACTACTCGCTGTCCAACACCCTCGAGATGAAGGACGGGTTCCTCACCGGCCAGCTCGCCGGAGAGATCGTCGATGGCCCGCGCAAGGCCGCCTTTCTCAAGTCGATCGCCGAGGCTGAAGGCATCCCTCTGTCACAGGTCGTGGCGGTGGGCGACGGCGCCAACGACCTCGACATGCTGGCCACGGCGGGGCTTGGTATCGCCTTCAATGCAAAGCCCGTCGTCAAGGAGAAAGCGGACACGGCGATCTCGGTCCCGTACCTGGACGCGATCCTGTTCACCATGGGGATCCGGCGCCAGCATGTCGAAGAAGCCGACGAAGCCGATCCGGGTTTCGACGCCGGGGAGCGAATCGCAGTACCCGGAACCCCGCCGATCTGACGACTACCAGTTGTGGTGGTAGAACTCGCCTCTGGGGCGATCCGCGCGTTCGAAGGTGTGAGCCCCGAAGAAGTCCCGCTGCGCCTGAATCAGGTTGGCTGGTAGACGCTCCGACCTCATGCCGTCGAAATAGGACAGGGCGCTGGAGTAAGCAGGGGCCGGGATGCCCGACATCGCCGCACCGGCCACCACCTCACGCCATGACGCTCCTGCATCCTCGAGGGCACCCGAGAAGAAGTCGTCCTCGATCATGTCGGGCAGTGATGGATCGCGCAGGAAGGCAGCGGTGATGTCCTCCAGGAACACCGCCCGGATGATGCATCCGGCCCGCCAGATCGAGGCGATCGTCGCCAGGTCGAGATCCCAGCCGTATTCGTCGGAGGCCGCTCGCATCAGTCGGAACCCCTGGGCATAGGAGATGATCTTCGAGGCGTAGAGGGCGCTCTCCACGTCGTCGGACGTCACTGCCCCCAGCGTGCCGGGGCCATTGGCATAGATGGCGGCTGCCCGTTTCCGGGCGTCGGGGTCGGAGCTGACGATCCGGGCGTAGACCGCCTCGGCCACGAGTGTCGTCGGCTGGCCCAGGTCCAACGATGAGATGACCGTCCACTTGCCGGTGCCCTTCTGCCCCGCGGCATCGAGGATCACGTCGACGATCGGCTGACCGTCCAGCTCAGTGGCCAGGATGTCGCTGGTGATCTCGATGAGGTAGGAGCGCAGCCGGCCTTCGTCCCAACGGGCAAAGACCTTGGACATCTCGGCAGGGCTCATGCCCATGCCCCGTCGCATCAGGTCGTAGGCCTCCGCGATGACCTGCATGTCTCCGTATTCGATGCCGTTATGGACCATTTTGACGAAATGGCCGGCCCCACCGGTGCCGATCCACTCACAGCACGGCTTGCCGTCGGGAGCTTTGGCGGCGATCGACTTGAGCATCGGCTCGACGTGCTCCCATGCCTTCCTGCTCCCCCCAGGCATGATCGACGGCCCATGACGCGCTCCTTCCTCACCACCGGACACGCCTATCCCGAGGTAGAGGAGGCCCCTTGATTCGACGAAGGCCTGGCGTCGGTCGGTGTCGGAGTACAGCGAGTTGCCACCGTCGATGATGATGTCGCCTGTTTCCAGGTGTTCGAGAAGGCTGTCGATCACCGCGTCGACCGGCTTGCCCGCCGTGACCATGATGAGGACGACACGGGGCCGGCTCAACATCCCCACCAACTCTTCTATCGAGGTTGCTGGGAGAACGCCCAGGTCCCCGGCTTCGCCGGCCATGAACTCGTCGGTGACCGAGGTGGTCCGGTTGTAGGCGGCGACCAGGTGTCCCTTGTCGGCCAGATTCAGGGCGAGGTTTGCTCCCATCACCCCGAGCCCGGCTACCGCGATATCGGCGTGGCCGCTCATCGGAATCCGAGAGTAATGGTTCGATTTGGCACCCCACTAGTCTCGCCCGCCGTGACAACCAGGATCGGCGTCGACGTAGGTGGGTCCGGCGTGAAGGCCGGGGTGGTCGACGTGGAGGCCGGTGAGCTCGTGAGTGACCGTCTGCGGGTGGACACCCCCGAGCCGTCCACGCCCCACGCCGTTGCTGCCGCGGTCAAAGAGCTGGTCGATCAACTGGATGCCCCGGGGCGCCTCGGTCTCGGCTTTCCCTCGGTGATTCGTCAGGGTTGGGTGGCCACCGCCAACAACATCGACAAGTCGTGGATCGGTGTGAACGCACTGGACCTCTTCGAGACAGCCATCGGGCGGGAGATCGTCATGATCAACGACGCCGACGCGGCAGGCCTGGCTGAGGTTCGATACGGAGCTGCCAAGGGCGTGAGCGGGAAAGTCCTCGTGCTTACCTTCGGGACGGGGATCGGTAGTGCCCTGATCGTCGACGGGAAAGTGCTGCCCAACATCGAGTTGGGCCAGCTCGAGCTAGCCGGAGTGCGGCCTGCAGAACAGCGCTACTCGGCGAAATCGAGGAGGGCGGAAGATCTGAGCTGGGACGAATGGGGTGAGCGTGCCCGGGAGTTCATAATCCTCGCCAATGAAGTGTTCACCCCTGACTTGATCGTCATTGGCGGGGGAATCTCCAAGTTCTGGGATGAGTTCGCCTCGCACGTCACATTCGACGACGTCAAGACGACCAAGGCGGCTCTGGGCAACAACGCCGGGATCGTCGGCGCCGCTGCCCTCGCCTTCAGCGACTGAATCTCAACGACTGAAGGGTGCGAATTGGGCGCGTGCTGTCTCGGGAACCCGCACCTCGAGGATCATGCCGTTGTCGTCGTGCTTTTCCTCGATCACCTCTCCCACCCGATGGACGGCGGCCACCAGGTCACCCCGGGCGTAGGGGATCTCGAGGGTGAGGGTGACCGTGGCCCGCTCGACCAGTGAGCCGATCCGCTCCAGCAACTCCTCGAGCCCGAGGCCCTTCAGCGCTGAGATGAACACGGCATCCGGATAGAGGTTGGTCAGGCGCTTCAGTGCCTGTTCACCGATCACGTCGCTTTTGTTGATGACAGTCAGCTCGGGGATCTCGGCCGCCCCGATCTCCAATAGCACCTCGCGAACCGCCGCGATCTGCCCGGCGGGGTCCGGATCGGTTCCATCTACGACGTGGAGCAGGAGGTCGGCCTCGGCTACCTCGGACAGTGTCGACCGGAACGCCTCGACGAGGTGATGAGGTAGACGCCGCACGAACCCAACTGTGTCGGCCAAGAGCACGGTCTGCTGGTCAGTCAGCTCGAGCCTGCGCACGGTGGAGTCGAGGGTGGCGAAGAGCCTGTCCTCAACCAGGACGTCGGCGTTGGTGACAGCATTGAGGAGGGTGGATTTACCGGCGTTGGTGTATCCGACGATGGATATCTGGGCGATATCGGATCTCTTCCTCGCCTTGCGCTGGGTCTCCCGGTGTTTGACCGTCTCCTTCAACTCGCGTTCGAGCTTCGAGTTGCGCTCGAGGATGCGCCGTCGATCCGTCTCGAGCTTCGTCTCGCCGGGACCGCGGGCGAGCACCCCGGCACCCTGTTGCGAGAGGCTTGTTCCGCGACCTCGAAGGCGGGGGAGGTTGTACCGGTTCATCGCGAGCTCCACCTGGAGCGCACCAACCTTGGTGTGGGCGTGCTGGGCGAAGATGTCGAGGATGAGGCCTTCCCGATCGACCACGTCGCAGCCGAAGAGCTTCTGGAGGTTGCGCTGTTGAGCAGGTGTCAACTGGTTGTCGAACACCACCACGTCGATGTCGAGAGCGTTGGTCAGGGTGGCGATCTCCTCCGCCTTGCCCGAGCCGATATAGGTGGCGGGATCGATCCTCGTGCGGCGCACCAGTTCCTGATCCACCGGTTCTGATCCGGCGGTGTCGGTGAGCAGGGCGAGTTCCTCCAGGCTGCGCTCGGAGTCGACAGTGGTCATCCCGGGCAGCTCGACGCCGACCAGGAAGGCCCGCTGTATGGCGACTTCGAGATCGGTAACGGTCGCGGTGAGGCGACGACGGCGTCTGGAGGCGTGTTCTTGGGTCATGGTGCTCGGAGAGCAGGATGTTGGCGGGCCGGACCGCCCGATGCCGGGGGATTAGGGCCGCTCAGAGGTACTGACCCTCGTCTCCGACGTGTCCGACTTCCTCTTCGGCGATGATCTGGGATTCACGCACCGCGATGACCGGCTTCCCGGTGGCCGGCCAGATGAACCGCCATGCTCCAGTAGGCACCGCCCAGAAGCGCTGGCCTGTCCTCACGTCGACGAGCGTGAGTGCGTCGTTTCCGTCTTTTGTCCCGATAGGAACGAGGAGACCCGAGCGGGTGGTGGACTCCTCTGGGGCGTGTCCCACTCTCCAGCCGGCCATGACCTTGTAGCCGTTGTCGTGGTAGATGGGAAGGTTCGAAGTCATCATCTCTCCCTGCAATTCTCGCATGTGCAACGGTCAAGGGGAACTCCCGGCCGATGGATGGCTGTGTCGCTGATCTCTCCTGGCAGATAGGCTCGGGGCTCAGATGGCCCGCAAACCCACTTTCTCCGAGGCCCTGGAGTACCACGAGAAGCCCACACCGGGCAAGACTGCGATCCGGTCGACCAAGCCCACGGCGACCCAGGCCGATCTGAGCCTCGCCTACACGCCAGGCGTGGCCGAGCCCTGCCTCGTAATCGCCGAGGATGCTGATGCCGCGTTTCGGTTCACCAACAGGGGAAACCTCGTCGCTGTCGTGTCCAACGGGACCGCGGTGCTCGGTCTGGGCAACATCGGTCCATTGGCCAGCAAGCCGGTGATGGAAGGCAAAGGTGTCTTGTTCAAGCGCTTCGCCGACATCGACGTGTTCGACCTGGAGATCGATGCCACCGAGCCGGAAGACGTGATCAGATTCTGCGAGATGCTGGCCCCAACCGTCGGCGGCATCAATCTCGAGGACATCAAAGCGCCGGAGTGCTTCGAGGTCGAGCAGACCCTGCGTGATCGTCTCGACATCCCCGTGTTCCACGACGACCAGCACGGGACCGCCATCATCGGTGGGGCGGCCTTCCTCAACGCTCTCGAACTGACAGGGCGGGACATCTCCCGCGTGAAGGTCGTCTTCGCCGGGGCGGGAGCCGCCGGCATCGCTTCGGCGAGGTTCTTCATCGAGCTCGGCATGAGCCCGGAGAACATCCTGATGGTCGACTCGATCGGTGTGATCCACAACGGACGCGACGACCTCAACGACATCAAGAGGGAATTCGCCGTCGATACGGATGCCCGAACGCTCGAGGATGCCCTCGTGGGCGCGGATGCGTTCATCGGGGTCTCCATCGCCGGGACCGTGAGCAAGGAGATGGTCCAGACGATGGCCGAGCGGCCGATCGTCTTCGCGCTGGCCAACCCCGATCCCGAGATCAGCTACGCGGACGCATTGGCGGCAAGACCGGATGTGGTCATGGCCACCGGGCGCAGTGACTACCCGAACCAGGTGAACAACGTCCTCGGCTTTCCCTTCATCTTCCGGGGGGCCCTCGACGTGAGGGCTCGGGGCGTCTCGGAGGGGATGAAGATCGCCGCGGTGCATGCCCTCGCCGAGCTGGCCAAGGAGCCGGTGCCCGATTCGGTCCTTCGCGCATACGACCTGGACCGGCTCCAATTCGGCCCTGAATATTTGATTCCCAAGCCATTCGACCCAAGGGTGCTTTGGCGGGTCGCGCCGGCCGTGGCCAAGGCGGCCATGGAAGAGGGTCTGGCCCGGGCACCCATCGACGATTTCGACGAGTACGTCTCCCAGCTCCAAACCAGGTTCAACGCCTCACACGGGTTGATCAATGCCATCACCACCAGGGCGATGGAGCAACCCAAGAAGATCGTCTACCCGCATGCCGAAGACGTGCGCATGATCCGGGCGGCGAGGAGGGTGACCGACGAGGGGATCGGCAACGTCGTGCTCCTCGGTGATGCCGGGCGGATCAACGGCATGGCCGAGGAGGCTGGCATCTCCATCGACGGGATCGAGGTGATCGACTATCTACGGGAAGAGGCAGAGCGGGATCGGTATGCGCTCACCCTCGAACAGCTTCGCCGGCACAAGGGCCTGTCTCTCCAGGATGCGAGGAGGCAGACCGAGGATCCCGCCATGTACGCGTGTCTCATGGTGAGGGAAGGGGCGGCCGATGCAGTCATCGGCGGGCTCAGCAGTTACTACCCCGAGACGATCAGGCCAGCCCTGCAGGTGCTCCAGGTGGAGGAGGGGCGGTCCATCGTCAGCTCCGTGTATCTGGTCGTGGTCAGGGGGACTGCCTACTTCTTCACGGATTGTGCGGTCAATATCGAGCCGACCGCCGAGCAGCTGGCCGAGATCGCCCTCGCTGCCACCACGACCGCCGAAGAGGACTTCGCCCGGAGCCCGCGTGTCGCTTTCATCAGCTACTCCGACTTCGGCTCGGCCGGTGGCAGCGAGCCGGCTCGGGTACGCCGTGCGGTGGAGCTGTTCCGCCTGGCCCGACCGGACATCCCCGTCGACGGCGAGATGCAGGCGGACACCGCTGTGATACCTGAGCTCTTGGCTGATAGACGTCCCAGGGGGGCCTTGAGCCGGGCAGCAAACGTCCTTGTGTTCCCCAACCTGACCGCCGCCAACGCCTCCTACAAGCTGCTCAATAGGCTCGGCGACGCCGAGGTGATCGGGCCCATCCTCAGCGGGCTGTCCAAGACGGTCCACGTCATGCAGCGCGACGCCTCGGTGAACGACGTCGTCAACATGACCGCTATCGCTGTGGCCGAGGCCCAGCGCCGGGAGCGGGCCGGGTCTTAGCGGCGCTCAGGCGACCGCAGTCTTGACCAGCGCCACGACCTTCTTCTCGACCGCTGGGGTCCATTCGACGATCGCGAACACGACCGGCCACATCGGCCCGTCGTCGAGCGCGGCCGCATCCTCGAACCCCAGCATCGCGTAGCGCCCGTCGAATTTGGACGCGGCCTTGAAGAAGCAGATGAGCTTGCCGTCGGGTCGGGCATAGGCGGGCATCCCGTACCAGGTTCTGGGAAGGAGCTCCGGCGCGTTCGCGGTGACGAGCGCGTGGATGCGTTCGGCGATAGCCCGGTCGGCATCCGGCATTTCTCCGATCGCCTCGAGCACGGCTTGCTCGTTGTCAGCCTTCTTCTGGCCGCTGCGGCCCTGCGCCTTCAGTTCCTGGGCGCGCGCCTTCATGGCAGCACGCTCCGCCTCCGAGAAACCTCCGGAACCGGACTTCGTCGCGGTACTCATCGATTGACCTCCTGTTTGAGTCACTGGTGAAACTACGGGCGAGGCGCCGGTGGCGCTTCTCGAATCCTGCTCGATCCCGCGGCCGATGCTGTCTCGGCGGTCGCTCCCGACTCCTCCTGGGTGTAACCGTCTTCGTCGCGAAGATGGGAGGAGGAAACCCCAGTTCCGTGGTGGCCACGTTCGGAAAAAGCTACGTCACAGCGGAGCTGCGATCGATCCGGAGAGTGCTCGAGCAGAATGTGGAGGCGATCGGTTCCCTGAGCACCGTTGAACCGTGCAAGGCGTTCCCCCCACCAGCTCTGGTGTTGTGGATCTCTAGGTGAAGACGCTAACGCCGCCCGGTCCGACGAGCAGACCAACCACGATCAGCACGATCCCCCACAACACTTGACCTCGAAAGATGGCCGCGATGCCCCCGATCACCAGGATCACCGCCAGAATCCAAAGGATTGTCGCCATTGCTTCGTCCTCCCAATTTGGTGGCGACATCTACCCAGGTTTTGGGGCTGACAAACAGCGACCTCACCGGTCGGCGATTTTTACGAGCCCATGTCCTTCTCTCGGTGAGTTGACTGAGAGCGCAGCGTCTCGTGAGGATTTGAGATCAGGCCCAGAGTCGCCCGGTAGATCCAACCAGGTCGGAGAACGACAGAATCCCCCTGGCCCCTCCCCCGAAACCAGGGGGATTCGTCGTTCTTTGTGAGGAGCGCTCGCCGGCCTTGGGAGCCGCACTCCTTCAATTGGGACAACTTTTCCCAGGCTTCGCCGTCCCCGAACCGGAGCGCGAAATTTTCATGGAGATGTTGCCGAAATGGCGCGACCCATATTTCCGAAGATCTCGGTCAACGGTCACCCTCCCGAGCCTCTGGAGGTCGAGACGGTCTAGCGGCATCGACTTTCCCGCGTCAGACCAATTCGTTCGGTTTCTCGATTGCCAGCCTCGGGTAGATATTGCTGTCCAACGGGTTCTATGCCTTCGTCTTACCTCGAGCGGCGGACCGAGCCACAGAAGCCCCCGGACGACCAACGAGCTACGAAGGAGAAAAAATGAACAGGAATGTCGGTTTCGGAGGTTCGCTCTTCCTCATCGCAGTGGGTGCTGTTTTGGCGTTCGCCGTGTCGGTGGAAGCGGAAGGTTTCAATCTCAATACGATCGGATACATCTTGATGGTGGTTGGCGCATTAGGAGTGGTCTTGACGTTGGTGACGGCCACCGCTACCAGAAAAGAGCAGCACACCGAATACGTCCAGAAGGACGTCGACCTCGATTCGCACGATCACTGATCTTTCTCGTGGCCGGCATAGCCGGCCAATATTTCCTCTATGGGGAAGCGATGTCGGCACGGCGGTCCGTTTCGCTTGACTCGACCCACCCGGGCAGAAACAGAATCAACGCCCTCCGTCACCGCAACACATCAGCGCTCCGTCCAGTACTCCTCGTAGTGAACGTTGCCCCGGTCCTTGCGGTGGTCGATGGTGAAGCCCTTCTCGGAGAGTTGTTGGCAGACGCCGAGCGTTTCTGGAAAGACCGGCCCTTCATCGGTCCACTTCGGCAGTCCGATCATCGCCGGGTTCCCGCAGAGGAAGACGTGCGTCTGGGCGGGGTCTAAGGGGGCACCCAACTCCTCCTCTATGCGACCTGAGGCGATCAGATCCTGGATGTAGACCTTCTTCCGCTCGTTCTCCGGCTCCCTGGTGGTGATGGTGACGTATCGGTATGACGGATAGCGATCGACGAGGACCGCGTGCTGCTCGGTGTAGGCGAGGTCGGACCAATAGCGGACGCACACCACATCGAGGATGCGACCCTTGTGCTCTCGACGTAGCAATTCGGCGATCATCGCATTCTGGGGTGCCTCGCCGGTGCCGGTGCTGAGAAAAACGATGTTGTCATCGGGCTCCACGCCCTCGAGCGTGTAGTGCCCCGTGAACTTGCGTCCCATGTAGAGGCGGTCGCCCTCGCCCTTCAGGAACAGACGGGGGGTGAGGGCTGGAATCTCCTCCTGGCCGGGCTTGACCTTCACGATGTAGAACTCGACATCCGGTGTGTGGGGCGGAAGGAGCTCGCCCGCCTCGTCGATCATCGAACTCGAGACCGAATATGACCGGCGCGCCATCTTCTGGTCCTGATCGGGCTTCAGATTGTCGTGGGCGTCGTCGGCCCTCGGCTCCCAGTAACCCAGGGCCAGCGTTGTGTACTGGCCGGGGAGAAACGGGTCGATTGGCTCGTCGGGGGTGACCCGCATCACCCACAGGTCTTCGTTGTGGGCCCTGATGTGGCTCAGAGTCGCGTTGTAGTTGGCGACTCTGAGCGCCTCGAACTGGTCGGCCTCTGCGACGCCGGATTCCGGGGCGTAGTGAATGAAGAGATAGGCGATGATCTCTGAGGCCCGGCCTATCGCTTCATCGTCCCAGCTCTCGCGTCGCCGTACCGAGACCGTGTTGGAGAGGACATGGACGTGGTCGATGAGCTGATCGGCGTCGAAGAGGCGTCGGGCGAGCTCATGGGGCGGGTCGGCACCGTCCAGGGCATCAGGTGAGATCTCGACCCCGTCCTGGCCGGTCAGCGAGCGATCGGTGGAGAACAGGGCGACCGTGCCCATCGGACTGGCCTCGACCTCGATCAGTTGGCCCATGTGTGACGCAAGCTACCGCCCGGGAACAAGGCGGACCGCGTCCGGGTTGGTGCGGGCAATGGACACCGCGGTCAGGGAAGCTCTCGAGCGGGGCGGCACTGTGGACATCACCACGATTGGTCGGAAGTCCGGGTTGCCCCGCCGAATCGAGATCTATTTCCATCAATTCGATGGCAAGTTCTATCTGACCGGCCGACCTGGCTTCAAGCGCGATTGGGTCGCCAACATCGTAGCCAATCCTGAGTTCACCCTCCACCTGAAACATGGAGTCGAGGCTGACATCCCGGTTCGCGGTGAGCCTGAGCCCAACCCCGACGAGCGTGGCCGGATTCTCTTCCGGGCACTGACCGAGAGCTGGGGCTCGGACCCGGAGCGGTCGAGAGCGGCCCTCGACCGATGGGTCGAGACCGCCCCCTTCATCCGCTTCGAGCTGGTTGATCAGACCTGAGCTGGTGGCTCGGAGGTCCGCTCCGCCACATCCCGGATGCCCAGTCCGATCAGGATGAACACAACGCCCATTCCGACGCCAATCGCGGCGACACCGAAGGCCACGATCGAGGTAAAGAGCGATGACTGGAGGAACGCCGAGTTCATCGCCACCTCTCGCAGCGGGTCCTCCCTGTCCAATTCGGCATAGGTCAGGCCACCGGTGGTCTCCAATGTGTGCTTCTGGATGACAGCGGCCTGGCAATAGGCGGTGAATGGGTCTTGCACGGTTCGCCCGGGGAGACAGGCGTCATCTGAGGTGACGATCTTCTGCTCGGCGAGCGTGTTGCTCACGACCACCCAGGTTCCTATAACTCCTATCACCAACAGGACTCCGAGGACGATCGAGGCGATGGATGCGGTCTTTCTCATGGTTTGACACCTTCCTAGGTGGAT
>JARDZU010000065.1 GCA_029240695.1 Acidimicrobiia bacterium
CATTGGCCAGATCGACCTGTCCCGGCGTCGCGGTGACGGTCCCGAGGATGATCAAGTCATGGTCCTCGGCCTTCTCGACTACAGCCGAGATATCGCTTCCCTCCGGACGGTGGGGATACACGACTTCGGTGACATCGGGGTGCCTGGCCCGCAGAGCCTTTGCCAGTTGCGGGGAATAGAGGGCGGTCGTGTCTGCCGGAGTGACGTTGAACGGCTCCGGTTCCAGTGCGAGGATGCGAAGGCCGGGCTCAGATCGGAGCGGGATCAGGGAGGCGTCGTCGCGGACCAGCGTGATCGATTCCTCGGCGAGACGTTTGGCCAGCTCGAGGTGACTAGGCGAGCCCACGAGCTCCGGTCGGATCTCCGTCGTGCGAATCGAGCTCCGCGCTCGCTCCACCCGTGCGATGGCGGTCTTCAGCGTGTCGTCGCCGATCAGCCCTCGAGAGTGGCCCCGTTCGATCGCCATCCGTGCCCGGTCCTGCAGCTCGGGGTCGGGCATGCAGAGGAGCAGGTCGGTCCCGGCTCGCATCATGGCGATGATCTCGACCACTTGAGACGGGCCCTGGTCGAGTGCCCCCATGTCGAGCGCATCCGAGATCACGAGACCGTCGAACCCGAGCTCCGACCTGACGAAGCCGTTGATCGCTGCCTCCGAGGCACAAATGGACACATCGTGACTGTCGGTGAGGGCAGGCACGACCTGATGGGCGACCATCAACAATCCCGCCCCGGCAGCGACCCCCGCCTGGAAGGGACGCAATTCGACTTGCTCCAGACGGTCCCGGTCGAGGTCCAGACGCGGGAGCTCATAGTGGGGGTCGACAGAGGCTTCTCCACTGCCTGGGAAGTGCTTGAGGGTGGCGAGGACTCCGGCGCTGTTGAATCCGGTGACCATGGCGCCGGTGAGGCGGGCGACCTCCTCGGGGTCGTCGCCGAAAGATCGAATCCCGAGTGACGGGTTATCGGCACGGGAGGCGACGTCGGCAACGGGGGCGTAGTTGACGTTGATGCCCACCGCGGCCAGCTCGCGGCCCATGGCTCCGGCCACCTGTGAGGCCAGATCGGCGTCGCCTGTAGCCCCAATCGCCATGTTCCCGGCGAATTCGGTGGACCCGGCGAGCCCGATCAGCTGGCCACCCTCTTGGTCCACTGCGATCAGAAGGGGCAGCGGTGACGAGTTGGCCGCCTGCAGGGCCGAGGTGAGCTCGGCCACCTGGCCCGGGGAGGTCATATTCCATTCCCGGAACAGACTCACGCCGGCCGGTGGTGAATCATCGAGACGCTGACGAAGCCAGTCGGGGACTTCGGTTCCCTCGAACGCCAGCATCAGATGGGGATCGGCGGCGCTCATCTCGACCGGGCCGGGGCCTCAGCCCTTGACAGAGCCGGCGAGGAGGCCGCGGACGAAGAACCGCTGCAGCGTGATGAACACGATCAAGGGAATGACCATGGAGACGAAGGCCCCTGCGGTGAGCAGATGCCACGCCGCGCCCCGGCTCCCCACCAGTTGGGCCAGACTCACTGTCACTACCGCGACATCAGGGTTGGTGCCGAGGAAGACCAGCGACACCAGCAAGTCGTTCCACACCCAGAGGAATTGGAAGATGGCGAAGGACGCCAGCGCCGGGTAGGAGAGTGGGATCACCAGCTTCGTGAAAGTGGTGAACGGAGTCGCTCCGTCGATGTAGGCCGACTCGAAGATGTCTTTGGGCAGCTGGGAGATGTAGTTGTAGAGCAGATAGATGGCCAGCGGAAGCCCGAAACCGGCGTGTGCGAGCCAGACGCCGACGAAGGTCCCGGTCAGGTCGTAGTCGCCGTACAGCCTGAGCAAGGGGACCAGCGACATTTGGAGCGGGATGACCAAAAGTCCCACCACAACAGCGAAGAGGAAGCTGCGGCCGCGAAACCTGGTCCAGGCAAAGGCGTAGGCAGCGAATGCGGCCAGGGTGATCGGGATGACCGTGGCTGGGATGGTGACTATGAGACTGTTGACGAACGCCTCGAACATGTCCTCAGAGGTGAGCACCCTCTGGTAGTTGGCCAGGGTGTATTGGGTGAAGTCGAAGGGGTGTGTGAACACCGTCCACCAGCCACTGGTGGCCACCTCGGTCTCGGGCCGGAATGAGCTGATGAAGACACCAGCGGTCGGAATGGTCCATGCGATCCCGATGATCAGGACCAGGACCTTCGCCAGCCAACCACTCGACTGCCCGCGTTGCGGGGCGGTCGTAGTAGCCGTTGCGACGGCGTCACCAGTCCGAGGAGGCAAGCCTTCGACTGTCTCTGCGGTCATGCACCAATCCCTTGTCTACGGAGATTTCGCACGTTGACCACCATGATTGGGACCACGGCCACCAAGAGGATCACGGCGAGTGCGGTGGCGAAGCCGAAATTCCGGAATCGGAACATTTCGTTGAACATTCGGTTGGCGATCACATCAGTCTCGAAGTTCCCGTTGGTAGTCACGTAGACGATGTCGAAGACCTTGAGCACGGCGATCGCGGTGACGGTGAAAACCGTGATGACCGACCCGCGTATCGAGGGCAGCACTATGCGGAGGAAGGTTTGGAATTCGCCGGCCCCGTCGATTCGCGCCGCTTCCATCAGCTCTACCGGGACGCCTTTGATCGCGGCGGAGAGTATGACCATGGCGAAACCGGTCTGGATCCAGACGAAGGCGACGATGAGAGCCAGGGTGTTGGTGGGGATCTCCTGGAGCCAGGGGACGGGCTCCCCGCCGAAGGCCGTGACGATGGCGTTGAGAATCCCGATCTGTGGCTGGCCCTCGGGGCGCCACTCGTAGATGAAGCGCCAGATGACGGCGACCCCGGCTCCCGAGATGCAGAGCGGGATGAAGATGAAGGATTTGGCCAGAGACTCGCGCTTGACCCGATCAACCAGACCGGCGAAGGCGAGACCGATGAGGAGGGCTCCGGCCGGCGCCAGGATGAGCCAGATCGCGTTGTTTCGCAATGCGATCTGTAGGGCCGGATCGGTGAACGCTTGGACGTAGTTGTAGAAGGGTCCCTCGCCTTCGGGAACCTCGGTGAAGCTTTGGATGATCGTCCCCACCGCCGGTGCCAACAGGAAGATGGAGAGCACGACGACCGCCGGTCCTACGAATACATAGGGGCGGATAACGGTCGTGGCGCGGGGGGGCAGCAGCTCTACCAGCGAGTTGGCCACGACGAACAGCGCCCAGATGCCGACCACTCCGAGAACAATGCCAATCAGGGCCTGTACCAGCTTGCCGCCGAAGGGTCCCAGGGCGTCGAGTGCGGTCTCAGAGCGGAGGACCCTCAACCCGAGCCAGATGAGGACGATGACGCCTACCGCGATCGTGAGATCGCGAACGATCGACAACGGTGGTCGGCGATTCGTCTCTAACTGGGCTTCAACGGCCTCGGGCAATCGAACTCCTCAAACGCCGGCACCGAACCTAACAAAAGTGAGGTCCCCGACGTCGCCGCCGGGGACCTCGACTCACTCATGGCTCAGCCCGCGGGCCAGCTGTCCTCGATTCCTTGGAATATCTCCTCGGTGCCTTCGCCATTGGCGGCCACCCAGTTGACCATCCCGGTCCAGAACGAACCGGCGCCGACCTCAGCCGGCATAAGGTCACTTGCGTCGAAGCCAAAGGCGTCAGCCTCGTTCAGGATCGGCACCAACTCCGTGTTCGGGTACGTCGTGTACCAATCTTGCGGGACCGTCGTGTTGGGGCTGATGAAGCCACCTATTTCGATCCAGGCTTGCGCTCCTTGCGGTGTGGCCAGGTACTCGAGCAGCGCCCGAACCTCGGGCCGGTCACCATCTGTGAACATGGAGAACATGTCGCCTGCTCCCAGAACCGGATCGCCCACTGCGGGATCGATCCCTGGAAGGTAGAAGAACGAGCTCGCCTCCCCGGGCGGGTTTGCCCATGCTTCGCGGTCGGGGACGTCACGGTTCCCGGGCCAGAACTCGGGGATCCAGGACGCCTGCTTCTGGAACCAGCATTGTGGCCCGGCAGGATCGAACATCGGATTCGCCACGTCACGGATGTTGGTGGCGTTGATGGCCGTGTTGCCTCCGAACACGTAGTCCGGGGCGAACCAGATCGCCGACATCTGTTCCGCGGCCGCGAGCACCTCGGGAGAGTTGAAGGGGACTTCGTGCTTCCACCACTGGTTGTAGAAGTCGACCCCGGCGGTCCGCAGGACGATGTCCTCGAGCCAGTCGGTCGCGACCCAACCGTCAGCGGCCTCGGACTCGATCCCGATGCACCATGGGTTGCCATTGCCATCGGCGATGATCTGATCGCTGAGAGCGGTCATCTCGTCCCATGTGGTGGGAATCGTGTACCCGGCCTCTTCGAATGGTGCCACCGGGTACCACACGATCGACTTGACGTCGGTCTTGTAGTAGACGCCGTAGACGCCACCGTCGACCTCGGTCAGCTCGACGAAACCGGCGACCTGCTCTTCTCGGAGTTTGTCGACGTTGAACCAGCCGCTGATGTCGACCAGTTGTCCGTCCGCCTGGTACGAAGCCATCTTGCCCGGCTGTGCGATCTGGGCCAGGTCAGGAGCGTCGTTGCCATCGACCCTCGTCTGCAAAGCCAGCTCATAGTCGGGGAGACCCTCGTACTGGACGTCGATCCCCGTGGCTTCACGGAACGGGTCGAGAGCCGCGTTGAAGTTCTCCTCTTCGCCTTCCACCCACTGGGCCACGATCTCAACCGTGGTGCCCTCGAACTCCCCGGCCATGGCTTGGTCGAGGTGCTCGTAGCCGGTCGACTCGGCCGGCGCACCCGCTGTTGTCGTTGCGCCACCCTCAGCGGCCGTCGTCGTGGCACCCGCTGCGGTCGTGGCTGTCTCGCTAGCAGTCGTGGTGGCTTCCTCACCGTCGCCGCCTCCACAGGCGGCGATCACGAACGCCATCACCACTGCCAGCACCAGCCAGTTCCGGTATTTCTTCATACCGTTCCTCCTTGTTGGTTGCTCATGTTTTCTGCTTGCTTTCTGCGGGTGACTCCCGCGTTTGAGGAAGATGATTGGCAGCCAGGACGGCTGCGCCCCGGGGCCCAGGCGGGTCATCGACCCTAGCCAGGACGACTTGCTCGGGTCGCAGCCTCCGGGCGGCGAGCTCGGATGCCACGCCGCGGCGGCCGATCTGTTGGCGTACCGCCTCGAGGAAAGGGTCGCCCGCACCGGACACTCCACCGGCCAGGACGATAACCTCGGTGTCGTACGTCGCCGCGAGCCAGATGAGTGCGGTGGTGAGGTGGCCTGCAATCCGACCGGCCACCTTCTCCGCAGCGGCATCACCATCCGAGGCCGCTCCGAATAGGGCAGTGGCCGCGGTCCCGTTCACTCCTTTGGGCCATGCCCTCGATATCGCCGGCCCTGCCGCCACCGCCTCGAGACAACCCCGCTGGCCACATCGGCACATCACGCCCGACCCGTCGACGACCACATGCCCGATCTCACCAGCCATGCCTCGTGCCCCGCGTAACAATGCACCCTTCACTACGACCCCGGCACCGATTCCGGTTCCGATGCTGACCAGGGCGAGGCTCTCGGGGCTCTGGCCTTCGAGGCGAAGACTCTCATACGCCCCAACCGCTGCTGCATGCACGTCGTTCTCGACGGTCACCGGGACGCCGAGAGCCGCCTCGATCTCGTTGGCCAGGCCATAGGACTCCGCGCCTACGCCGAGGTTCACTGCCATGGCCACTTGACCCGTCGTCGGATCGACTTGACCTGGCACGCCCACCCCAATGGCCGCGCAATCGTCGACCTCGAGCGCGGAGAATGCGGCAACGGCCGAGGACACCATCTGCCGGCCACCCTCGACACGCGTCGTCTTGATCTGATGACGGCCCAAGACTTGCCCTTCGGGTCCGATGGCGACGGCTGACGTGGATGAGCCGCCGATATCGATTCCCACCGTCGTCGTCATCGCAAAACCACCCCGAGTCGGTCGACGAGGACGCCAGAAGCTGCGCCGGCCAGGACGAGGTCCGCTCCGATCTGAGTGGCCTCGATCTCGATCAGATCCGCTGTGGCGGGGAGGATGCGGCTACGCATCTCGTTGCGAATCTCCTCGATGAGTATGTCGCTGGCGTTCAGCAGTTCTGGCGCAAGCACCACATGGCCGATGTCGAGAGTCGCGACGACGTTGGCCAGGACCATCCCGACATGCCGGCCCGCCTCGGAAAGTGCCCGGCGGACTGGCTCGTCGCCGACGAGGCCGGCGAGGGCAAGTGCGTCCCATGGATGCCGCTCCGGGTCGGCACCAAGGCGACGCAGGATAGCCGGCACACTGGCGACGGTCTCGAGACACCCGGAGTTCCCACAGCGACAGGTGTCACCATCGTCCTTCACTCTGACGTGGCCGATCTCACCTGCGGCCGAATGCTCTCCGCGATGGAGAGTTCCATTGAGTATCACCCCGGCTCCCACGCCACGGCCGAGCTTGACCAGGATGAGATTGCGATCGGTGGGGCGGCGACGGAACTCGAACAGAGCCGCCATCGCGGCATCGTTGGCGATCGAGACGGGGATGTCGAACCGACGCCGCAGCTCGGTGCCCAGATCGAATCCATGCCAGTCGAGGTTTGTGGCCTCGAGCACTGTGCCTTCGGGGTTGATCACACCGGGAGCGCCGACTCCAATCCCGAGGACCGGGGCAGTGGATTTCGCGATCAGTGTCTCGATCAGATCGACTGCGACCTCGTGGGCTTTGGCACCGACCGGGGCCGTGTTTGCCTGATCGGCGTCGACACGCTCGTGGATCCGGCCACTCAAATCGACCAATGCTCCCCGGAAAGGCCGGTGACCGAGGTCTATTGCCACGATGTCACGGCCCCGCTCATTGAGGGCGAGGAGTGTGGGCGGTTTGCCACCTGCGGAGGTCCCTTGGCCCAATTCGCGTAGCAGGCCATTTTCGATCAATTCGCCGACCAGACTCGAGACCGCCGCACGGGATAGGCCGGTCTGCCGTGCGATCTCGGCTCTACTGGTGGCACCTTGGTCGGAGACCAGTTCGAGAGTGGTGCGGAGGTTGCTGCGACGTGAATCGTGACGGGTCGCCTTGGCATGACGCCGGTCGCTCTGATTGCTGTCGACAGCCAACCCTTTTCTCCTCCAAAGAAAGTTAAGTAAACTTACAAAGTCTGGAGCCCCGCTGTCAAACGGCAATCGACCGCTCGGACGCGGCCGACCACAATGTTTCCGGATGGGCACCCCACATCTTCTGATCCGGCCCGGCAACCCGGAGTTCCTCGATCTCCCCTGGGAACAGTCAGTCAACGACTGGGTCCATGAGCGTCTGGTCGAGATGCCGACCGGTATCCATCGTCATCCGGTGGTCTTCGTCGCCTACGACGAAGGCGTGTTCGTGATCAAGGAGCTGCCCAGAAGGCTGGCCAACGGTGAATACCAGGTGTTCCGGGCTCTCGAGGAACGGACGACGAGGTCGGCCGAAGTGGTGGGTCTGGTGGAGCGGATGTGGCTCGATCCCCACGACGAGCAATCGGCGGCGGTCATCACACGATACGTCGAGCACGCCTTCCCCTATCGACATCTGGTCAGTGGTCCCGGCTTTGGCCCGAGACGGGACCAGATGCTCGACGCCGTAGCCGGCCTCCTGGTCGAGCTCCATGTCTCGGGTTGCTTCTGGGGGGATTGCTCGCTGTCGAACCTGCTCTATCGATATGACGCCGAGGCCATCGAGTCGATCATGATCGATGCCGAGACCTCCCGCCTCTACGACCGGCTCTCGGATGGGCAGAGATCCGAAGACCTGGAGATCATGAAGCTGAACCTCGCCGGTGAAATGGCCGACATCGCCGCCATGACCGGGTTGGACATCGACCGGGCCGACTTCACGCTCGGCGAGGATGTAGAGACGCGATACCGGTCTCTATGGCACGAGCTGACCGAGGAGCTCGTGATCACGCGTGACGAGAGCTATCGGATTCGAGAACGGATCGGCCGTCTCAATCAACTCGGGTTCTCGGTGAACGATGTCGACCTCGCGCCCACCAATGAGGGAAGTCTGGTCATGATGAAGGTCGAGGTTGGCGGCCGCACCTTTCATTCGGAGCGCTTGCGGCAGCAGACCGGCATCGACGCTTCCGAGAACCAGGCCCGGGTCATCCTCAGTGATTTGAACTATTACCTGGCCAAGCACGGCTCGGTCTCGGCGTCGGGAAAGAGCGTGGGCACGTTCAAATGGCTGACCACGTCATTCGAGCCGATGGTCAGCCGGATCTCGGAGCTCCGAAAGGGCAACCCGGTTCAGGGATACTGCGACCTCCTGCACCATCGATTCCGCCTGGCGCAGCGCCGGGAACAGGATGTCCCCAATGAGGAGGCGCTGGAGGATTGGGTCGCATCGGGCATGCCGGGTTTCGATCTGGCCGACTTGCCGGTCTGACATCTCCCCAGCGCCGGCAATTTCCGCTAGGTTCACGGCGGCGGCCACGCGAGATGAGGGAGTTCAGACATGGCTCAGATCACGATGGAGGATCTCGGGAAGATCTACGAGGACGGCACCAGGGCGGTAGGCGACCTCGACCTCGAGATCGAGGATGGCGAGTTCCTCGTGCTGGTAGGCCCCTCGGGGTGCGGCAAGTCGACTGTCCTGAGGATGATCGCGGGTCTCGAGGACATCACCGAGGGCACGATGAGGATCGGGGACAAGGTGGTCAACGACGTCGCTCCCAAGGATCGCGACATCGCCATGGTCTTCCAGAACTATGCCCTCTACCCCCACATGTCTGTCTACGACAACATGGCCTTCGGTCTCAAGCTGAGGAAGTTCTCCAAGGACGAGATCCAGCGCCGGGTCCATGAGGCCGCTGACATCCTCGAGATCAAGGAATACCTGCAGCGCAAGCCAAAGGCACTGTCGGGTGGCCAGAGGCAGCGCGTGGCGATGGGTCGGGCCATCGTGCGCGAGCCCGCCGCATTCCTCATGGACGAGCCGCTGTCCAACCTCGATGCCAAATTGCGTGTGCAGATGCGCGCCGAGCTGGAGCGTCTCCACAGCCGTCTCGAGACGACCACCGTGTATGTCACCCACGACCAGGTCGAGGCGATGACCCTCGGTGATCGTGTCGCTGTGCTCCGGCCCGTGTCATCCGCCAGACCATGGAACCTGCAACAGGTCGGCCGTCCCACTGACCTCTTCGACCACCCCAACAATCTCTTCGTCGCCGGATTCATCGGCAGCCCGGCCATGAACCTCAGCTACGGCCGGCTGGAGAACATAGGTGACGCCGTTTGGGTGAAACTCCCCAACGCGGATTTGAAGGTCGACCAGCGCGCTCTCGAGGCGCATCCCGGGATCGAGAACAGGATGGGCGAGGAGCTGGTCGTCGGGGTACGGCCCAATTCTCTCGAGGCCGCCGCGGTCAAGGGCCCTGACCCGGACCGGACCCTGAAGGCGAAGGTGGAGGTGACCGAGATGCTCGGCGCCGAGACCTATGTCCACTTCACGGTCGATCGGCCCCCGGTGGTGACTCCCGACATCGAGGAACTGCTGGCCGACACCGGACAGGACGTGTCCTCGCTCGGTGATACGACGAATTTCATCGCCAGGGTGAGTCCGGATGCCAAGGTCTCCCGCGGCGACCAGATCGACCTCATCGTCGACTGCGCCAAGCTCCATTTCTTCGACCCGAAGAGCGGGATCAGAGTCGGCTCGGAGCAGAAGGTAGGCGCCAGCGTCTGACCGGCAGACTTCCCGGGGTCTGAGCGACAACACGGAATCGGACGCGAGCTTTCCCGACGATTTCGCCTGGGGTGTCGGTACTGCCGCGTATCAGATCGAGGGTGGCCGGCACGAGCAGGGAAAGGGCGACTCGATATGGGATCGCTTCTCAGACCTGGGGCGTCTCCGTGATCCCGGTGACATCGCCTGCGACCACTTCCATCGCATGGGAGAGGATCTCGACCTCCTCGCCAACCTCGGGGTCTCTGCGTACCGTTTCTCGATCTCGTGGCCGCGGGTCATCCCCGACGGCGATGGAAGGGTGAATCAGGCTGGTCTCGATTTCTACCGGCGTCTCGTCGCGGGGTTGCGGGCCCGTGGGATAGCGCCCTACGTGACGTTGTATCACTGGGACCTGCCGCAGGCGCTGCAGGACAAAGGTGGATGGGCCAAGCGGAGCACGGTCGATGCTTTTGCCCGTTATGCGTGCGTGGTGGCCGGTGCCCTCGGGGAGCACGCCACCCACTGGATCACTCAGAACGAGCCTTGGGTGACGACCATGCTGGGCCACAGGGATGGAGTCTTCGCCCCCGGCATCTCCGACTGGCCAACTGCGGTCACCGTCGGCCACCACCTCCTGTTGTCGCACGGCCAGGCCATGGAGGAGATTCGGGGCGTGGTATCAGACGCCAAGGTTGGGATCGGAATCGATTGCCGGCCGGCGGAACCCGCATCTGATTCGGATGAGGACCGGGCCGCAACCCGGTACTACGACGGCGCTCGCAACCGTTGGTTCTTCGACCCGGTGTTCGGGCGCGGGTACCCCGACGACGTGATGAGGGTCTATGTGGATCGAGGCCGAATCGGTCCTGGGGTCATCGCAAAAGGCGACATGGAGACGATCGCCATCCCGATCGACTTCCTCGGGCTCAACTATTACACAACCGTGACCATCGCAGCCGGTGACGATGAGCCCGCCGAATCGGGACCACCGCCGGACACCGATCCACGACCGGGTCACACCGACATGGGATGGAAGGTCGACCCCGGCGGTCTGAACCGCTACCTCCGATACCTGAACGAGTCATACGCACCACGTTCGATCCTCGTCACCGAAAACGGCGCCAGCTACTCCGACGGCCCTGATGCGAACGGGGTGATCGACGACCGTCGACGAATCGATTACTTGAGATCGCACGTGGGGGCCATAGCCGAGGCGCGAGCCGAACAGGTCCCGGTCGATGGCTACTTCGTGTGGAGCTTCATGGACAACCTCGAATGGGTCGAGGGCTTCTCGCAAAAGTTCGGTCTGGTCTGGGTGGATCGCGACACGCTCGATCGGTCGCCCAAACGGAGCTTCGACTGGTATCGCGGACTGATCACCACGGGTACGTTGACGGGCTCATGACGAGGACAATGACCTGTGACTGCGAGGCTGTGATCTCCGCCGAGGACACCGAGTCTCTGATCGGCCCCGTGAAGGCCCATTTCGACGAGGCACATCCCGAGTTCGAAGACACGCTTGCCGCTATCCGGAACTATCTCGAGTCCGAGGATCGCTCCACCGGTCCCACTGAGCGGTTGGCGACGATTGGTGACGTGGAGATCCTCCCGATAGGCCCGGATTCGGCGACAGATGCGATCGAGTTCTTCGACACAGATGCTTTCCCCGACAATCCGTGGTGGGGTGCCTGCTATTGCATGTTCTACCCGCGGGGCGGAAGGACCAATGAGAACTGGGGCCAGGAGACCTGGCAGGAGAACCGCGACGGTCAGCGGCATCGGATCGAGACCGGGAAGACCACTGGAATGCTGGCCTATTCCGGAGGCAAGGTGGTCGGGTGGTGCAACGCGACTCCACGGGCGGAGCTCCCCGGCCTCGCCACCGGTGACGATGAGGAAGTTGTCTCCATCGTTTGCTTCGTCATCGCCCCTCCGTACAGAGGCCGCGGGGTCGCCACCCGCCTGCTCGATGGAGTGGTGAACCACTTCACCGACACTGGATTTCGTCGGCTCGAGGGGTACCCGGTCAGGGAGGCAAAGGACGAAGCGAGGGCGTTCCACGGGACGCTCGATTTGTTCTTGCGGTTCGGCTTCGAGGTGATTTCCGAGGAGCCGTTGGTCGTCGGTCGGGACCTGGGATGAGCGAGCGGCTCGACGATTGGATGGAGGCCTACATCGAGGCCTGGACCACCAACGACGACCACGACATCATGGCGCTGTTCACCCCGGAGGCGGTCTACGACCCTCAGACCGCGCACGGTGAACAGCACGGCCACGCCGAGATTGTCGAATGGTGGCAGGACGTCGGCGATGACCCCGACGACTGGGATTTCGAATGGCTGCCTCTCGTGGAGACCGATGAAATGGCGGTGATCACCGCCACCACTCGCTATCTGGACCCTCCGGCCAGCTATAGAAACCTCTTCGTGATCAGATTCGACGAAGACGGGCGGTGCACCGACTTCACCGAGTGGTATATCGAAGAAGAGGCATGACGACAGCATTCGTGCTGGGCGGTGGAGGTCGGTGGGGAGCAGTGGAGGTCGGGATGCTCCGTGCTCTCGACGAGGCGGGGATCGTCCCCGATCTGGTCCTGGGGACATCGATCGGCGCATTCAATGGATCGGTCATCGCCGACCGGCCGGGCGCCGACGGGGTCGAAGGTCTGAAGGAGCTATGGATCCGGATCGCGGAGAGCGACGTCCTTCAGGGGAGCAAGATGGCACGCGTCAAGAATGTCGCCACGCTCAGACCGGCGCTGCACGAGACATCGGAGTTGCGGGCCCTTCTCGTCAGCGCCCACCCACCCGAACGTCTCATCGAGGACCTGAGCATTCCTTTCCAATGCGTGGCTGCTTCGATCGAAAGGGCGGCCGAGCATTGGTTCACCAGCGGTCCTCTCATCGAGGCGCTCCTTGCCTCATCGGCCGTGCCGGCACTCTTCCCGCCGGTCGAGATCGGCGGCGAGCATTTCTACGACGGCGGCCTGGTCAACTCGGTCCCCCTCGGGAGGGCAGTCGAATTGGGCGCGAAGGAGATATATGTCCTCCAGGTAGGGCGCATCGAGTCGCCGCTGCGGCCGCCGCAGCGTCTCCACGAGGCTGCCCTCATCTCATTCGAGATCGCTCGTCGCCATACCTATCACACGGCTGTCGCCAACTTGCCCGAGGGGATTGGACTTCACCTCCTGCCGTCGGGGAATCCCGTCGCTTTTGATGATGCCCGGCAGCTGAAATGGAGGGACGTGAGCTCGACCATCGGGCTCATCGATGGCGCATACACCGCATCGAGGACCTACTTGGAGCGGGAGCGCTCATGAAGGTGCCTCCCCTCCCACCGCGCTGGTTACGACGGCTCCTGATCGATCCGGCGGTCGTGCTCTTGGTAGCACTGGCACTGATCTCGCTCCCGGTTTGGATCATTGGCGCCGCCTTCGTCTCCCGCTATGTCCCCGGGAATTGGCGCATCCTGCGGATCGCCTGGTTCCTGTTCCTGTACATCGTTGTCGAGGCAGTGAGCCTGGCCGTGATGTTCCTCACTTGGGTGTTCTCCGGTTTCGGCTGGAAGATGAGGTCGCCGACCTTCACAGAATTGCACTATCGCCTTCTCGCGTTGATGTTGAGGACAGTGATCCGTTCCGCGGAGGTGACCTTCAAGCTCCGGGTAGTGCAGGACGAGATGCGGCCAACTACTGCGGTGAACGGCGTCACCCGATCGATCCTGGTGTTGTCGAGGCATGCCGGCCCCGGAGACTCGTTCCTCCTCATGGACGGGCTGGTCAACGGATACCGGCGCGACCCCCGCATCGTCCTCAAAGAGTTTCTTCAGTGGGATCCAGCCGTCGATGTGATCCTGAACCGGCTGCCTGCCGCGTTCGTCCCGGTCGGTCGGAAAGGGGGAGAGGAGCTGATCGACGCCATTTCCAGCCTGGCTCACTCGATGGACAATGACGACGCATTCGTCATCTTCCCGGAAGGTGCGAACTACACCGATGGTCGGCGGGCACGTGCGATCCAGAAGCTGAGGGAGATCGGCCGCCCTGATCTCGCCGAACGCGCCGAGGATCTGAAACAAACACTGCCGCCTCGCTCGCGCGGTGTGGTCACGGCA
>JARDZU010000234.1 GCA_029240695.1 Acidimicrobiia bacterium
GGAACTCGATCTTGGCGTGTCGGATCTCGAAGCCGCACGTCTCATCGCCGACGATCTGGGTCAGGAGTTGATCGTCGCAGCCAGTGCTCACAACCTCGGGTTTCTCGAGGGAAGGAGGGGTGACGTGCCCGCTGCACTTGCCTGGTTCGACCAAGCAGAAGCGGCCTATGAGGCACTGGGGCGCCCGCCGGGAATGACGGAGGTCCTCTGGGCTAATCGTGGAGAGCTGCTCCTCACCGTGGGGTTGTACTCCGAGGCCGAGCAGGCGGTGAGCGCCGCCATCTCCGGGCTAGAGAAGACCGAGAACCAAACCGACCTCTCGGAGGCTCGCCTTCTCGCCGCCGAGGTCGCTCTGGCCGCACGACGCCCGGATGAGGCCCTCCAAGCTGCCACTGCCGCTTCCTCGGAGTTCGCCGAACAGGATCGGCGGGCGTGGCGTTTACTAGCCGATTACGCCGCGCTTCGCGCCCGTTTCGAGGACCAGACCTCAGGTGGGGCGACGGCATCGGACGCAGCCCGACTCGCTGAGGAGCTGGCAGCCATCGGCCTCCCCTCTGAAGCGCAGCACTGTCACCTGTTGGCGGGCAGAATCGCCATGCGTGACGGCGCGCTGAAAGATGCTCGTCGACAGCTTGGCGCCGCTTCGGGAGCACGGCGAAGGGGGACCGCCCTGGATCGAGCGAAGGCATGGCATGCCGAGGCACTGCTCCGTCAAGCTGAGGGGAACGCGAGGGGCTCCACGAGGGCGATCGAGGCCGGTTTCAAGGCGATCCGGGACTACCGGCTAACGCTCGGAGCTGCAGACCTTCGCTCTCACGCGGCCGCTCAAGGTCTCGACCTGGCTGTCCTCGCCATCGAACATGGTGTCGCTTCCGGGTCCCCATGGCAGGTCCTCAACGCCGTGGAGTCGTGGCGAGCTGAGAGCAGCCAGGTTGCCTCGGTGCGACCACCATCGGACCCCGAGCTGACCCGTCTCCTTTCAGAACTGCGGCGAATCAGTGCCGAGATTCGGGAGGCGGCGATGGCTGGAGGATCGACCCAGCCACTAATTCTTCAGGAAGCCAGGATCGAACACGAGATCAAGATGCTCAGCCGGCGTCTTCGAGGTTCTGGTCATGCCCGCGCCACCTTGCCGACCAACCGAGACGACATCGTCGACCGACTAGGAGATCGGCGATTGATCTCCTACTTCAAGTACCACGAAGAAATTCACGCGGTGACTGTGCACCGCGGGTCGATACGTCTAGAACCCGTGGTCGAGGCTGGCCGCGCCTCGGATGAGGTCTCATCGCTGTTGTTCTCGTTAACGAGGCTTGCCCATGGTGCCGGCTCGCCTCGCTCACTTGAGGCAGCCTCAGCAAGTGTTGACCAATCCCTCGATCAGCTTCGGGAATGGCTCCTCGCTCCATTCGTGAGCAACGGAGAAGAAATTACGGTTGTGCCGACGGCTGCGCTGCATCGGCTTCCCTGGCCGGCACTCGACCCGGGGAGGATCCTGACCGTGGTCCCATCTCTCGAGAGCTGGGTAGTCGCCTCCTCGAGGATCGCCGAATTGAGGGCAAATCCGACGGCTGCGCTCGTCGCCGGGCCCGATCTGCTCGGGGCGGTCCAGGAGGTTTCGAGAATCGCGCGGCTGTACGAGACGCATCGACGTCGGACCGGGCGCAATGCACGAGCCGATCTCGTTTTGCAGGACATCGAGGGTTCGGACGTGACACACCTCGCCGCCCACGGCACTTTTCGATTCGACAACCCCTTGTTCTCGGCCCTGCAGATGCATGACGGACCTCTTACCGTCTATGACTTCGAGCAGATCAAGAGTCCTCCGGCGGTAATGGTCCTGAGCTCATGCGACACCGCGGTGACCAAGGTCGTGGCGGGTGACGAGTTGCTTGGGCTCTCATCCGCCCTTATCGGTATCGGAGTCTCCAGCCTGGTCGCGCCGGTCGTGCCGATTGATGACGAGGCCGCAACCGACCTGATGGTCGCACTTCATCGAGGTCTGGTCGGCGGCGACCCAACACCTGTTGCCCTGGCTAAGGCAATCTTTCGCACAGACTCCGACGACGATCCGGGCAAGGCTCTCCGTTCGTCCTTCGTCGTCTTCGGTGCGTAAGGCACGAGCGCGAAGCGACCCCCGGGAATCACCCGAGGGTCGCTCCGTTCTGGCCCCCAATCGACCGTCGGTATCACGGCCCGACGGCCTCCCCAGACGTCAAACTGCGGGGATGCGCGGCCGGCGATCGACCTTGAACGACTCGCCGATCGAGATGAGACCCCGACCGACGGCCTGGATCATCCGCTCCATGGCCCCGGGCTCATCCGATCGGGTTGCTTTCATGCGCCGGTAATCGGCCGCTTCGGCCTGATAGCGCTGCATCCGCTCGTAGGCGAGTGCCTCGTTCAAATATGAGCTCATCCGTTCCCTCCCCAATCGTGGTGTCCGTGCAGGATGGGAGAGGCGATAGAACCCACCCTGATACATGAGACCGATCAGTTGGTGGTTCTGATCACGATCAGGTTGTCGGCGGCTGACTCGGGGAACCAGACCTCTCCGGGGCGTCCCAGGATCTGGCGGACGTTCCCAGGGTCGTGGGGCAGCTCATAGGTGTGGAACTCTTCGGTGGTTGGATCGAAGCGGACCATCGAATTCGACCCGAAATCGCTGGCCCACACGATGTCCGTGTCGTCGACGAAGACGGCGTACGTCTCTGGGGCGTTGCCCGGGAGGTGCCATGTGTCCCAGGTGTCGGTATCCGGCGAATACTGGCTCAGATTGCCCGCGTTCCACTCGCTGACCCAGATCCGCCCCTGCGAGTCGGACCACACGCGACGCGCCCCCTGCTCCGGAGTAGGCGGCTCGATGACGGTGGCGGTCCGGTCGCTCTCGATCCGAGCGATATGAGACCCTGCAAGGGATGCGTAGTAGACGACGCCATCAGGAGTGGTCGTTACGCCATACGGTCCCGAACCTTCCGGGGCGTCGAAAACGATCAGCTCACCGGTATCCGGGTCGACGCAGCCATAGATCCCGTTCTGCCCGGTGAACCACAACATCCCATTGCCGTCGAAGCTGGCCGTGTTGAGATTGGCATCGGGTCTGTCCTCAGGCAGCGGGTACACAGTCACCTCGAGACTCACCGGGTCGACCGCCACGATCGCATTGAGGCCACCATCGGTGACCCAGGCAGTGCCTGCTTCGTCGATGATCACACCGTGGGGCGCCGAGCCCTCTCCAAGGGCGGTATGTCTCGTCTCGCCCGTGGCGGGGTCGAGCCAGCCCAGTTCCCCCGTGTCCTGCGCGGTATACCAGACACCGCCGTCTAGAGCAGGTGCCACGTCATGGGGGCCAGATCCCGCCGGAACAGGGAACGACTCCAGCACGAGATCCTCGGGGACGATGGCCGCCGGCTGCGTTGTCGGGGTGGTCGCCTCGGGCGCCATGCTCGCAATCGTCGTGGTCTGCTCGACCGTGACCGTTGTCGACGATGGTGGTGGGGTCGTGGTCGGGGCCCGGGTGGTCTCGCCGATCGTGGCGGTGCAGGCCAGGACCGGCATCATGATCAGCGTCAACAACGAACGCCTCATGACGACAGCCTATGCGGCCTCCCGAATGAGACGGACCGCCTCGGTCACACCCTCTCCCCAGGGCGCACCGTGCCCGGGGAGCACCCATTTCGCCGGTATCGCTTCGAGCCTGTCGAGTGAGGCACGAGCCTGCTCGGTGTCGAGGGTGAAGGGAGCCGGTTGGGGCCCAACGGCACCGGTCAGGACGTGTCCTGTCGTCATCGCGTCTCCGACGCAGACCGCCTCCACCGAGGCGAAATGAAAGGCGACGCTGCCGGGGGTGTGACCGGGGATGTGAATCACGGCAGGAGCCCCGGGCAGGTCGAGGACCGCACCATCGGTGAAGGTTCCCACCTCGGAGACCGGGGTGATCCTCAGCCCGCCACGACGGGCGCTATATGAGAGGAAGCGAATCAGCGGACCCACCTTCACCTTGCCCCATGAAATCTCCTTTTTCACTTCACCGCGGGCCCGGGTGGCGTCGAGCTCGTGGACCAAGATGGGCACTCCTCGCTGCCGACGGATCCGTTCGGCGAACCCGATGTGGTCGGTGTCGCCATGCGTCAATATC
>JARDZU010000066.1 GCA_029240695.1 Acidimicrobiia bacterium
TCGAAGTTTTCCTTGGTCAGGGCCATAGTGGCCATGCTTCAGCCTTTCAATTGGATTGTGTGCAACGGGTACAACGGAGGACGGGGGAGGTTTGTTCCACGCCTCACAGGTCGGTAGACCCATCAGCCCGGATCACCCATAATCCACGTTATGTCAAGTTATGAGCTCAAGGTACGTGGGGTGCGACACCGCCTACCCGCCTACTCCAGAGCAGGGTCGACACAGAGACTTCCCCCGATTCCGGGCTGGGGATTGAATATCCGGGGCTCGGCCACATATCCGGCTCCTGTTGCCTCGGTGGTCAGAAAGCCCTCGACCGCGTCGGCGAGGGCGTCCGAGGCGGCTTCCACATATTCGGCAGTGGCAAACAGCTCCGCTTCGACCGGATTCGATATGTAGGCCATTTCGGCGAGCACGCTCACTGTGCGAGGGCCGCTGATCATGCCGTAGGCATCGCTCCCCTGTGTGCTCAGGACGCTGAGCACACCTGCATCCGGTGCGGCCGTCCACTCGATGTCGAAGTCGGACAGCGCCGCCATCACGCGGGTCCACACCAGGCCGCCGAGTCGTCGGGATGCCTCTGACGTGCTCTGGATGAACACTTCCGTGCCCGGTCGGGGCGATGGCCCGGGAGTGGGTGCGTTGTGGTGAATCGAGATGAGCAGGTCGGCGTTGACCCGGTCGGCCAGTCCCGCCCGCACCCCCAGCCTCGAGGCGTAGTCCGCCGTCCGGGTCAGGAGCACATCGATGCCCCGGACGATCAAGTCGGCCTCCAGAGCCTGAGAGACTTCGAGGTTCAGATGCTTCTCCATCAGCCCGTTGGCACCGACGGCGCCGGTATCCACCTGACCGCCGTGCCCGGGGTCGATCACGACTTGTGTCGTGCCCAAAGTCGTGCCTTCTAGCACCGTGGCTTCGTTTCCGCAGGGCGTGGTGACGCGGAATCCCGTCGTCGTCTCCTCCAGCACCGAAACGACCACACCCGTCGGCGTGACGAGTGCCCTGGCGATCTCAGGGAAGGTCGGCGGCGGCTCGGAGGTCGTCGTAGTGGGGACCGTGGTCGTCGTGGTGGTCGTAGACGTCGTGATCTGGGTCGGGATCGTCGTGACCTCCGATCCGGCGTTTCCGGAGCAGGCCCCGATGAGGACGACGAGAACCAGGAGAAGGGGCCGCATTCCCGGGCAGGTTAAACCTGAGGATCTGTCAAGCCGGTAGGCTCTGCCGCGTGTTCGGCCCTCTCAACGGCATGCGTGTCGCTCTGGTCTGTTTCGCAGTTGTGGCCGCCCTGGCCGGGCTGATTGCCGGCTACCCGCTGGTGAGCGCGATCCTGCTGCTCGGGGTGGCGATCCATGGGGTGGGCTGGCTGTATCTCTACCGCGAGCATCTCCGGCGATCACCGCACTGACCACCCGGTCACACCTCGAGCCACTCCCCCATTGCCTCCGCCAATGACTGCGCCTCGGAAAGGAGGCTTTGGTGGGCGGCATCGTGGTCGGAGTCGACGGGGCGGGAGAGGTCCACGTAGATCTTGAGCTTGGGCTCGGTGCCGCTCGGTCTGACCAGCACCCGACCTGAGTCCCCCAACGACAACTCGATCAGATCCTGCTTCCCCAGCCATATCGGCCGCTCCTCCTCGCCGAGCCGATAGTCGGTCATTCCTGTCACTTCTATGCCTTGGACGCTGGACGGGGGGCCGCTCCCGAGTCGATCGACTGCCGCCAGCAGCGCCGCCTGACCCTCCGGACCGGCTCTGACGATGGAGTGCTGGGCGCTGACCCACAAACCGACCTCGTCCCACAGGTCGTGGAGCCGATCGAGCACACTTCGCCCCGCGGACGCTTCCTCGGCGGCGAGATCGGCCATGACGACGGCGGCACTCAGCCCGTCTTTGTCACGAACCGTCTGACCCACCGAATAGCCGAGCGCCTCCTCGTACCCGAATGCAAAGCGACCCGCTCCATTGCCTTCGAGGGCCAGGCCGGCATTGATGATCCATTTGAAGCCGGTCAGGGTCGCCTCATGGACCGCTCCACGGCGGGCGGCGATCCGGCCAAGCATCGGGCTCGACACGATCGAGTTGACCACGATCGGTGGCTCGGGATATCGCCAGTAACGCAGGACGTAGTCGCCGAGCAGGCTGCCCAGTTCGTTACCGCTGAGCAGCCGCCACTCCCCCGCCATGGGCACTGCTGTGGCGAGGCGGTCGGCATCCGGGTCGTTGGCCAGCACCAGGTCGGCGTCGACCTCCCCGGCCAGGTTCAACGCCAGGTCGAGCGCACCCGCCTCCTCCGGGTTGGGGAAGGTGACCGTTGGAAATGCGCCATCGGGACGCGCCTGTTCCGCGACAGGCAACAGACCGCTGTGATTGGCCGAGACGAAAAGCCTCGTCAGGGTGTCGCCACCGACACCGTGAAGCGGGGTGTAGACGATCCTCAGGTCAGACGTCTGCGGGTTGGGGCGGGCCGAGTCCAATTCGAGCTCGTAGGCAGCCAGGATGTCCTCGGGCATCTCTGTGACGAGATCGGATGCGCCTGCGAACACACCTTCGATTCGTGGCACGTCGCCAGCAAGGCCGACCCGTTCGATGGCGGCAGCGATCTCGGCGTCCGTTGGGGGGATGATCTGAGCGGCGTTGCGGTCGTAGACCTTGTAGCCGTTATCTGCTGGAGGGTTGTGGCTGGCGGTGATCACCACCGCCGCCGGCGCATCCAGGTGCTTGGCGGCGAACGCCACGAGTGGCGTCGGCGTGACCTCCGGGAAGAACCTGACGCCAATCCCGGCCGCTGCCAACACACCTGCGGTGTCCCCCGCAAACGTGCGACTGTCGGGCCGGGCGTCAAAACCCAATGCCACAGGTCTCTCCGGTGGGCCGTTGTGCTTCGTGATCAGGTAGTCGGCGAGTCCTCTCGTAGTGCGGATGACTGTCGCCCGATTCATCCGCCCTGATCCGGGCCCTACCTCACCGCGGATTCCTGCCGTGCCAAAGGTGAGTGGCTCTCCCATCGCTTCGGCCATCGCGGTTCGGTCGCCGGCATCGACGATGGCCCGAAGGGTCTCCCGTGTCTTGGGATCAGGGTCGCCCTCGATCCACTGCCGGGTGGCCTCGAGTAGATCATTCTCTGTGACAGCGCTCACGAAGCGGCGAGGCTAAACGCTTCGATCAGTGAGAGTTCTGCTGCCAGCGCCAGGAATCTGCGCACATGTCGTCGAGATCTCGGGTGGTCTGCCAGTCGAGCTCGAGGCGCGCCTTCTCCACACTCGCCCAGTTGGAGGCGACGTCGCCTGCCCTCCGCCCGACGATCTCGTAGGGGATGGGTTTGCCTGACTGACGCTCGTAGGCGGCGATGACTTCGAGGACGCTATGTCCCTCGCCGGTGCCCAGGTTGTAGGTGAAGACGCCTTGCTCCCCCGCCCGCTTCTCGAGTGCGGCCACGTGGCCATCGGCCAGATCGGCCACATGGACGAAGTCCCTGACCCCGGTCCCGTCCGGCGTTGGGTAGTCGTTGCCGAACACCTTCACTTTGGAGAGCTCGCCAGAGGCCACCTTGGCCACGTACGGCATGAGGTTATTGGGAATGCCGGAGGGATCCTCACCCAGGAGACCCGACTGATGTGCTCCGACCGGGTTGAAATAGCGGAGCAGCGAGATCGACCACTCCGGATCGGACACCTGAACGTCACGAAGGATCTGCTCCATCATGATCTTGCTCCAGCCGTACGGATTGGTGGCGGCCCCAATCGGTGATGACTCGAGCAGAGGAAGTGTGGCGGGATCGGGATCCCCGTACACGGTGGCCGACGAGCTGAAAACGAATGTCTTCACCTCGGCGCCGCTCAATGCCTCGAGTAGGGCGAACGTGCCTCCGACGTTGTTGTCATAATAGAGGAGGGGCTTTTCAACCGACTCACCCACCGCTTTCAGAGCGGCGAAGTGAATGCAGGCGTCGTATCCCGACTGCAGGACCTTCTCCATGGCATCCAGGTCGCGCACATCGGCCTCCACGAGCTCGGGCTCATGACCGGTGATCCGCCCGATCCGGGCGACTACCGAGCGCTTCGCGTTCACGAGGTTGTCGACGATCACCGGCTCGTGGCCCGCCTCGATCAACGAGACCACGGTGTGACTGCCGATGAACCCGGCTCCGCCTGTTACGAGTACGCGCATTCAGTGATCGTAGGTGGGCCTGGCCATCAAGCCGAAGGAAGCGACAGGACGAACTCCGACCATCCATCCTCGTGTCGGTAGGTCAGATCACCGTCCATGAGGCGGGCTAGGCGACGAGCGACGTTGAGACCGAGGCCAACGGACGCCGCGTGCGGGGTGCCTCTCCCCCGCTCATATGCCCGGAAGATTCGCTCGACGTCAGCGTTGGGAATCGCCTTTCCCGAGTCCTGGATCTTGACCTCGAGACGATCGCCGGCCTTGCCCAGGCTGATCTGGATCTTCTCGCCGCCGTATCGCATCGCATTGGAGACGAGATTGCGGAGGATCTGCCGGGTCCGCCTGGGGTCGGCCATGATCCGGGATGAGCCGTGCAGGACCTTGATGTCGATCGGGTAATCGACCACCTCGAGCACCCGCTCGATCTCCTTCGTGACGTCGAATTCCTGAAGCGCGACCGAGACCTGGCTCAAATCGTCGCGATAGGCGACGAGAAGGTCCTCGATCAACCATGACGCGTCGTCGGCCTGGCGGGCGATCATTTGCGCCAGGTCCCGGCGCTCCTCGTCGGTGAACGTGTCGTAGTGGTCGGCGAGCTCCTGGCCGAGGCCGAGCATGGCCGCCAAGGGGTTGCGCAGCTCGTGGGACACCGTGGCGATGAAATCGTCCTTGGCCTTGCCCGCTTCGAACTTGTCGGTCACGTCGATGAGAGAGCCCTCGTAGTACTGGATCTGCCCGTGATCGTCCCTGATGGCCCGGGCGGAGTCCCGAACCCAGATCGTGCTGCCGTCAGGACGGGAGAGTTGGAGGTCGAAGTCGAGAATCACGCCTTCAATGGCGATCCGCTGCAGCCAATCGGCGCGCTGCGCCGGATCCATGTAGGTGGTCTCGACGGTTGGGAGCATCGCCATCATCTCCTCGACCGAGTCGTACCCGAGGATGTTGGCCAAGGCGGGATTGGCCGCAATCAACTCGCCCGTCGTGGACGTGCGGTAAAAGGCCACCGGCATTCTCTTGAAGAATGACTTCAGCTCATCAAAGCCGTTCATTCAGATATCCATCGGCAAATTGACGCGATTTCTGCACACATGACCATCTGACACAAATGGGAACCTACGGCCCTGCAATGGGCGCGACATGATTCTGGTCGATCATCCATAACCCCGTGGAACCCTCCGGCAACACACCGAACACTATCGGACAAACCGTTCCATAGAGACGGTTGGCGACCAGGGACCCAATAACCAATATCGAATCGGGTGAGGCGAGCACGAACCCAGCCGGTGCCGTCCCGAGTCGCAGGGCCTCCGCAAGGACCGAGGAAGATGAACTGGAGCCTCGTCCGTGCGGCATGGCGAGGATGGCGCTGGTCACGCTCAACCCGCGTTGGGGATGGCTACGGTCGATGATCAGACCCGTCTCGGGATCGAGTCCACCCCATAGCGACAGCGGTTCTCCGAGGCGCAACAGCTCCCCAACCGCCTTGCCTTTGACCAGGGCCTTGAAACCGGCGCCGGTCACCACCCCTCCCCCACTACCAGGTCACCAGACACTGCCGAGGCGACGCAAGCATCGAGCCCGGCAAAGACCACGTCGACACCGAGATTCCCCGGTGCGTAGAAGGCCCATTTGGCGGAATTGGTCATTACCACCCCGCGAACGTCGTGCAGGATCGGGGTGATATAAGTGCACGTGTCCGTCACGACCGTGGCGCCGAAGCCCTCGATGACCGCGATCGTGCCCGATGCCTCTGCCCTCGAGAGAGCGTCCCGGGATGTGTTCACATAGAACGGGACCCTGGTCGACCGCCCTTTCACCATGTCGGCCAACATGGCCAGCTCCGCCACAGAGAAATGCGGTGTTCCGACGCTGATTGCACCGAGCGGTCCCTCGCCGTGGTTGAGCGATGCCCGGGCCCGGGCCAGGTCGACCACATCGATGAGCTCGACGCGCTGAGGTGATTGACCTGCCATCGCCGCCTCGACGGTGGCAGCCTCCGGAGTGACTCCTGCCACGTGGAACATGGCGACCGCTCCCGAGGAGGCGGCTGCCGCCCCGAGTGCCTTGAGCCGGTCCTCGCCGGCCCGGTGGTCGAGCCCGACGATCACCGCCACGTCCGTCCCGGCGACCTGCCCCAGACGATGGCCCAACACCGGGTAGAGGAGATCGTCATCGAGCAGCTTGTCGGGGACCTGCAGATCGACTCGCAGAGTCGCCCGCCGGCCCTCATCGGTGTGGAGCCCAACCTCCGGGGCTCGACCGGTCAGTGCGCAGCAGATGTCGAGAAAGTCCCCGTACCGGGCCGTCCTCGCCCCCAGCACCGAATTGGCGAAGACGATCGCGTTGGACTCACCCCAGGCGATCTGGTCGCCAAACCCGGGGCGCTGGATCAGCTGATAAGGGGCGCAGGTCCAGCTCGGAGTGCAGCCCATATCGACGTAGGCATCCATGAGCAGGCGAGCCGCGGCGGCGGTCTCCGAATCTCCCCGGTAGAGCTCGGGATGCAGTAGATCGAGCGAAGACACATTGAGCGTTGTCGGCACCACCACCCGGCCGCCGCCTTCGACGAGCGAGAGAGCGAAGTCGAGCCCGGCCCGCCCGTGGTAGAGGCCCCCGTCGATGTGGGCCGCCGAAATGTCCACAAGACCCGGTGCGTCCTCCGATTTCGCGACTGCGACGAGCAGCTCCATCGCCGTTCTGGCCGCGTCGCCGGCCTCCCCGTCGAGCATCGCCTGGTCCGATTTGGTGAGCCGCATCGTGAACCGACGATGCCGGTCAGTCCTCGAAGGGAAGGGCCATCTGCGGCTCGGGCCGGTTGTAGCGCTCTAACCCGTTCCACATGAGATAGTCCATGAACACCCAGGATCGGCGGTGGATGGCCGAGGGCCCCCAGGCCTGCAGGGCCGACTTGTGCACCGGGCACGGGTAGCCCTTGTTGGCCTCGAAGTTGTACCCGGGATACTGATCGGCGCACCCACGCATGAGCCTGTCCCTGGTCACCTTGGCCAGGATGGAAGCAGCGGCGATTGACAGCGAGGTCCGATCACCTCGGACGATGCGGGTTGCCCCGCCCACGAAATCCCATTTGCCGTCGAGGAGGACATGGTCCGGCACCGCACCCAGACCGGCAAGGGCCCGTTGGGCGGCCAACCTCTGCGCGTCTGACATCCCCAACGTGTCGCATTCCTCCGGCGTGGCGTGGCCGACCGACCATGCATCGCACCATTCGGCGATGCGATCGAAGAGCGCCTCACGCTCATCTTCGGTCAGCATCTTCGAGTCCCGGATCTTGTACACCCGGCGATCGAGAGGCACGATGGCGGCGCCGACCGTGAGGGGCCCCGCCCAGGATCCCCTTCCAACTTCGTCCATGCCTACGACGACCTCCAGCCCTCTGTCCCGCAGACCCCGCTCGACGATAAGGCCCGGCGCCTTGCGTTTGAGACTCGGCCGCAGCTTGGGAGCGGTGGTGGTCATCGCCGGTCAGGGTAGGGCGGGATGCCATCGATGCGGCGGTCAGTTGAGGTCGACGTCATCGGGGAAGGTCGAGACGAGGGCGAGATGGCCCTGCTGACGGCGCAGAACCCGTGACCATTGGCCCTCGGGCCGATCGAAGGGGTCGTCGGGCGAGGCAGGCACCACGTACCACGAGCCTTCAGCGATCTCCATTTCCAGTTGGCCCTGCCCCCACCCGGCGTACCCCGAATAGATGCGAACAGCGAAGGTTCCCTCCTCCGGCTCCGCCTCGAGGTTCACGATGCTCAGTCCGGGCACACCCGTTGGCTCTCCACCCCTGCCACCGGCGAGTCCTATTGCCACACGCGGATCCACAGGACCGCCGTAATGCAGGGTTCCCGGCTTGGCCGCGACCGGCCCCCACACCGGGATATGGGTCTCGACCCGTTCGAAGGTGGGCCGGTTTAACACCACGCCGAGGCTGCCTTCTTCGTCGTGCTGCAGTATCAGCACTACCGATCTCCAGAAATTGGGGTCGATCAGCAAGGGCGTCGCCACCAGAAGCTGCCCGCCGAGGTGTCCGTCCACGACGCCATCGTGCCACAGCGCCGCGGATTCATGCCAACAGTGCCTCCCCCTCATTTAACGTTCGGGTCATGAGGGCTCTGGTGAAACATGCCGACGAGGTGGGGCTACGCCTGGATGACGTCCCGATCCCTGAACCAGGGCCCGATGACATCCTCATCAGGGTGCTGACAACCGGGATCTGTGGCACCGATCTGCACATTTTCAACTGGGACGACTGGGCCCGGGCCACAATCCCCGTCCCGATGACGGTCGGGCACGAGTTCTCAGGTGAGATCGTCGGACTGGGTTCCAACGTCTCCGGCTTCGAAGAGGGAGAGCTGGTGGGCGCCGAGGGTCACGTGGTCTGCAACCGCTGCCGCAACTGCCTGGCCGGGCGACGCCACCTGTGCCAGGACGCCCGGGGTATCGGGGTGAACTTGCCGGGAGCATTCGCCGACTACGTGCTGATACCAAAGTCAAACGTATGGCGGCACCAGGAAGGGCTCGACCCGGAGATCGCCGCCATCTTCGATCCCTTCGGGAATGCAGTCCACACGGCACTCGAATTCGACGTCCTCGGCGAGGATGTCCTGATCACCGGTGCGGGCCCGATCGGGCTCATGGCATGTGCAGTGGTGGCCCACGCCGGCGCCCGCAACGTGGTGGTCACCGATGTGAACCCGTTCCGTCTGGATCTGGCCAAGAGGATGGGGGCGACCCGCGCCGTCGACATCAGGTCCGAGGACCTCCACGACATTCAGGGCGAGTTGGGGATGACCGAAGGGTTCGATGTCGCACTGGAGATGTCGGGAAGCCCCTCGGCGATGGAAGACATCCTTCAGAACACGATCCATGGCGCCAATGTGGCCATCCTCGGGATCCCGACCGACCCATTCCCGATCGACTGGAGCATCGTCATCTTCAACATGCTCAATCTCAAAGGGATCTACGGGCGGGAGATGTTCGAGACGTGGTACAAGATGAATGTCCTGGTCCAGTCGGGAGTCGACATATCCCCGGTGATCACCCATCGTTTCGAAGTTGATGACTTCGACACAGCCTTCGATGCAACCGCCTCCCAGGATTCGGGCAAGGTCCTGATCAGGTGGGCCGATCCGGCCCAATGAGGGGCAGCAGGGCGAATTCGTCGACGTCGATCGAGCGGAGGATCGGCTTGGCCATGGCGGGCATCCGGCTCATCCCTTCCGATCCAATCAGTTGTGGGGCCCCCACCCGGTAGGACTTCCCGCCGGCGATGATCTCCCCGCCGTTTGCCGCAGTCAGGTTCTTCAGCCAGTCGGTGTCTCTCCCGTAGGTCAGGGCCACGATGACGTCGTTGTCGCCCAGCCAGGCGTTGAGCGGGGTCCGGTACTCGGCGCCGGAATTCCGACCCCTGTGGACGAGCACCGCGAAGCCCGGGAGCCACCCGGCCAGGGGGCGGCTGATGCGATTGGTGACCACGCGATTGAACTTTGCGAGCCCTCGAGACAAGGGCATCGGCTCAGATCCGAGAGTCGATCCAGGCGATGATCTCCTGGACCAGCTCCGGTCCCTCCGGTTCGTTGAGGATCTCGTGTCGCAGCCCCGGCAGCAACCGCCGTTCGACGTTGGACAACTCCCCCAGAGCCGCCGTGGACTGAGGTGGGACGATGGTGTCGGCGGTGCCGTGCAGGACGAGGGTCGGGATGGTGAGATCGGTGAGACTGTCGTTCAGCTCGTCCATCGCCTCGAAGAGAGAAGCGCCGAGACGATTTGTCGCCTTCGGGAAGACGAGAGGGTCGGAGAAGTATGCCTCCCCCACCGCAGGGTCACGAGACAGCTGCTCACCTTTCAGGGCGGCGGGTAGGGCGACTGTAGGGGCGAGTCGCTTCGCCAATCCGGCCACGGCTCGCTGCCATGCGGCGCCGCCGGCCAACGCCGGAGCAGACAAGACCAGCAGGTCGGGGGCGGGGCGGCCCGTCAGGGCGTACCCAAGTGCCAGATTTCCCCCCATTGAATGGCCCATGAGGACGACCGGTGTCCCTTGCTCCCGGGCCCACTCCATATGCCCCTGGATTTGATCGTGATAGCGCGACCAATCGTCGATGTCGCCACGGGTGCCACCAGATCCTCCGAAGCCGATCAGGTCGAACGATCGGGTGAAGAATCCCGCCTCTGCAAGGAGGGACCCTGTCCGCTCATAGCGCCCGCAGTGCTCGGAAACGCCATGGACCAGGACGATGTGGGCACGGGGCGTCGCATCGGGCACCCACTCCCTCACCAACTCGATTCCTATGTCCTCGGATGGCACCGGACGGGCGACGCTCGCCATGTCTCTCCTCGCTCTGGTCGGCAAATCCTAAAGAGGCGTCAATCGAACACGTAGCGGGTCAAGTCCGCGGGGAACTGTGACCATGCGATCCCCTTTTCCGGGGTTAGAAGGCACATCCCGCCGGCGTCTTCTCCCGACCAGGCATCGGCAGTAGGCGCGTAGCCGAGCAGCTCATACTTGCGGGCGTATTCGGAGGCGAGACGCTCACCGAGCTCGCCCCGTATCGGGTCCGAAGGGCGCGACGTTCCTTCGATGATCGTGACTGTCGTGCCGCTCTCCAGATGAAGGGCGCACGCCGGGTTCGATGCGATGTTCCTGGCGTGCCGGGTCATCGGCGATCCGTCATACCAAAATCGGTCGTCGAGCCAGACTCCCCACCGAGGGACGACATGCGGCCTGCCGTCGGGGCGGGTTGTGGCCATCCAGTACTCGGTGGCTTCGACCAACCAGTCCTCGACGTCGGCCCATTGCAGGAAAGGCCCTTCGTCCTTCACCCCGTACCCCTCCGGGACTTCGGGACGGCCGTCGATGCGCACACTCATCCTCGCTCCTTGTGAAATGGCGGTCTTACGATTCGTCCCGGTACCCAGCGATCCCGGATCTCCACCTCGATCCCGTCCTCACCCGGAGCCGGCGGTGGTGAGACATAGGCGAGCCCAATGCCGGTGTCGAGCATCGGGCTCAGATTGCCCGAGGTGACCTCGCCCTTCCCTGCCGGGGTTCGCACGCTGTACCCGTGCCGCGGGATCCCTTTCCCGTCGAGGACGAAGCCGATCAGACGACGTGAGGGACCTTCGTGTATTTGGGACTCCAATGCCGCTTTCCCCCGGAACTCATGATCCATGTCCACCGCGAAATCGAGGCCGGCTTCGGGCGGGGTGGTCGATTCGTCGATGTCGGACCCCCATAACGGGAGGCCGGCCTCGAGGCGCAGAGTGTCCCGCGAGGCGAGGCCACATGGAGCCACGGACATCGAGGCGAGAGTCTCGGCGAGACGCCGACCGGTTTGAGCGTCGGTACAGACCTCTCCCCCGCGCTCGCCGGTGTAGCCGGTGCCGGCAATCCAGACCTCGCCCGATTCCCAACCTTTGGAAGCGGTCCGAAATCTCTTCGGGGCCTCACCGAAGAGCCCCTCCATCACCGACGGGGCTCGAGGCCCCTGTATCGCGATGAGGACGGTCTCGGTCTGGAGGTCTCGAACCTCACAGCCGGTCTCGGCGGAGAATGCGGCCATCACCCGATTGTGATTGGCCGCGTTGGGAAACACCCAGTATCGATTGGGGCCCCACCACCAAATGACGAGATCGTCGACGATTCCCCCGTTGTCGTCGAGCATGAGCGTGTACTGGGTATGCCCCGCGGCAATCCCGGTGATGTCGTTGCTGAGGAGCCTGAGGAGAGCCTGCTCGGCGCCGTCTCCAGACAGCTCGAACCGGCCGAGGTGGGTCACGTCGAACCAGCCTGCATCGCCTCGCACCGTCCGGTGCTCGGCCAGGACCGACCCATACTGGACCGGCATCTCCCATCCACCGAAGTCTACGAATCGGGCTCCCAGTCGCTCATGGAGGTCGTGCAGAGGCGACCGATTCATCCGATGAGTCGTTCGCCTCGCTCCTCGAGTCGGACGACGGCGGGGCGTCCTGGCATCCGGGTGGGCGCTGGCGCTTCTTCGAGATTCTCCGGGCCCTCCAGACCATATTTGACCACGAGGTTGAGGTAGTCACGCTGATAGAACAACTTGCAGCTGATCTCCGGGTAGAGCTCTTTGAGCCGGCGAAGCTTGCCGTTCTTCTTCGTGACGAGCTTTTGGCTCATCGTCGTGATCTCGATGTAGAGGTCGTCGTCAGGCAGGTAGAAATCCGGCGTGAAGTACTGGGTCGGGGTGCCGTCGTCATCCCAGGAGATGGGAAAGGATCTCGGCTCGTACTCCCACGGCACGTCGTAGAAATCGAGGAGAAGTGCAAACTGGCGCTCACTGTTGTGAGCGAAATCGGTCTCGTGCGCCGATAGTTGCCCGGTGATCAGGTGGCTCCTGCTTCGACGACCCCGGCAAGCTCTTCTCCGGGGAACAGTTGGTGGATGTCGCCTTCCACCTCGTCCTGGACCGGGCCGATGGCGATGCCGAATACACCCTGGCCCCGCCGGAAGACATCGACGACCTCCTGTTCTGAGTGTGCGGCGTAGATGGTCTGTCCGTCACTGAGGAGCGTCACGTCGGCCAGAGGCCGCTCCGAATCCAATTGCTCGGCAAGAATGGTGACGGCCGAGCGGATCTTCTTGAGACTCATCCCGGCGTCGAGGAGCCTCTTGATCACCTTGAGTTGGACCACGTCGGAGAAAGAATAGAGCCTTTGCGAGCCCGAACCGGTTGCTTGCTGAAGCGAGGGGCGTATCAGGTTGGTGCGCGCCCAGTAGTCCAGCTGCCGGTAGGTGATGCCGACCAGCTTGCAAACTTGGGGGGCGCGGTAGCCCAGTTCCCGCTCTTGAGTCATATGAGTCCTCCGGGTTACAACTGTGTAACTCCGCCGTTGTGAGCAAGCTACCCCTGTCGAGGGACCCGTGTCAACGAAATCTGTGGATAAACCTGGGGAAAGGAGTGTGGCTTCAGGTGGTGATCGCCAACCCGGTTCAGAGCGGGCGGGTGGCCCGGCTCCTGAACGGGGGGCGCAGGGGGGTCGCCCCCCGCAGAAGTAAGGGTCAATCCCGGCTGCCATCGCCAACCCGGTTCAGAGCGGGCGGGTGGCGCAGGGGGGTCGCCCCCCGCAGAAGTAAAGGACTCAATCGGATGTTTCCCCAGCGCCACCGAGGAAGTCCTCGATGGTCGCTTCCTCGAGAAACTCTCTGAATCTGGCGACCTCTTCCTCTTCGTTTTCCTCTTCCTCCTCGAAGACGACGCCGGCGTCATCGAGCACCGAGGGGAAGGCGAAGACAGGCGTCCCGGTGCGAACGGCCAGGGCAATGGCGTCCGAGGGCCGCGAGGACACGTGCACTTCCCGGCCCGAGATGTCGAGTGAGAGGTCTGCGTAGAACACCGAGTCCCGCATCTCGGTGATGACAACGCGCACCGCGAGCGCTCCCAG
>JARDZU010000235.1 GCA_029240695.1 Acidimicrobiia bacterium
ACCGTGGCCGCCACCCGGCATGGCCGGGGTGGGCTCCTTCTCCTCGGCCACGAGGGCCTCGGTGGTCAGGAGCAGGGCCGCGATCGACGCTGCGTTCTGCAGGGTCGAGCGGGTGACCTTGGCTGGGTCGATGACTCCGTCGGCGACCAGGTCGCCGTACTGGCCGGTCGCCGCGTTGAACCCCTCGCTGCCAGAGGCAGCACGGACACGCTCGACGACGACTCCACCTTCGAAGCCGGCGTTCACCGCGATCTGACGGAGTGGCTCTTCCATCGCCTTGCGGACGATGGAACGACCGGCCTTCTCGTCGTCGGTACCGCCGCGCATCTTGTCGACTGCGGTCTGAGCACGGAGTAAGGCGACACCACCACCGGGGACCACGCCCTCCTCGACCGCAGCACGTGCCGCCTGGACGGCGTCCTCGATGCGGTGCTTCTTCTCCTTGAGCTCGACCTCGGTGGCCGCACCGGCCTTGATCACGACGACACCGCCAGACAGCTTGGCGAGACGCTCCTGGAGCTTCTCCTTGTCCCAGTCGGAGTCGGTGTTCTCGATCTCACGCTCGATCTGCTTGATGCGAGCCTTGACATCGGCCTCGGTGCCGTCCCCGTCGATGACGGTGGTGTTGTCCTTCGCCACGACGACCTTGCGGGCACGGCCCAGCATGTCGAGGGTGACGTTCTCCAACTTCAGACCGACCTCTTCGGAGATCACGGTGCCACCGGTCAGAATGGCGATGTCCTGAAGCATGGCCTTGCGACGCTCACCGAACCCGGGTGCCTTGACGGCAACCGAGGAGAACGTCCCGCGGATCTTGTTGACCACCAGGGTGGCGAGGGCCTCGCCCTCGACGTCCTCTGCGATGACCAGCACGCTCTTGCCGGACTGCATCACTTTCTCGAGCACGGGCACGAGATCGTTGACCGAGCTGATCTTCTGGTTGGCGATGAGGATGTAGGGATCCTCGAGCACCGCCTCCTGCCGATCGGCATCGGTGATGAAGTAGAAGTTGATGAAGCCCTTGTCGAACTGCATCCCTTCGGTGAACTCGAGCTCGAGACCGAACGTCTGACCCTCTTCGACGGTGATCACGCCGTCCTTGCCGACCCGGTCCATCGCGTCTGCGATGGTCTGGCCGATCGAGGGGTCGTTGTTGGCCGAGATCGAAGCCACATGGGCGATCTCCTCGCTCGTCTCGATGTCACGAGCCTGCTCGCCGATCGACTTGACGGCGATCTCGACCGCGGACTCGATGCCACGCTTGAGCTCCATCGGGTTGGCGCCTGCGGCCACCTGACGGAGACCCTCGCGCACCATCGCCTGGGCCAGCACGGTGGCCGTGGTGGTCCCGTCGCCGGCGACGTTGTCCGTCTTGTTGGCAACCTCGTAGGCGAGCTTGGCGCCCATGTTCTCGTACGGGTCGTCGAGCTCGATCTCCTTGGCGATGGTCACACCGTCATTGGTGATCGTGGGTGAGCCCCACTTCTTCTCGAGAACGACGTTGCGGCCCTTGGGACCGAGCGTCACCTTTACCGTGTCGGCGAGCTTGTCTACACCCGCCTGGAGCCCCTTCCGGGCCTCCTCGTTGAAGCGAAGTTCCTTCGCTGCCATTGTTTATCAGCTCCTCAGTTGACGACGGCTAGAAGGTCGCGCTCGGACAGGACGAGATACTCGTCGGCGTCGAGTTTGACCTCGGTTCCTGCGAACTTGGAATAGAGGACCTTGTCGCCGACGGACACTTCCATCGGGATTCGGTCGCCGTCATCGTCTCGGGCGCCGGGCCCTACAGCGATGACCTCTCCGATTTGCGGCTTCTCCTTGGCGGTGTCGGGGATGACAAGACCGGATGGAGTGCGGGACTCCGCATCCTCTGTGGCCTTTACCACCACTCGATCACCGAGCGGCTGAAGCTTCATACTCTGGCTCCTCCTTGAACCTCGGTTAGTGCTTGCGCCCGGGTGCCCACCCAAAAGGGCACACACCCAAGCATTAGCACTCGTATGGGTTGAGTGCTAGGGAAATACTAGCACTCACTTCCGATGACTGCTAAATCGAACCTTGAGTCGACACCACTCAGGTTTCGGGAAAGCACGGGATAGTGTCCGCGTACCTCAGATAAGCGGCTGGCCGAGGGCCAGACCAGGGTTCACGTTCTCGGCCCAGTCGGTGATGCGGCCGGTAGAGAGCCAATGGGCTGCGGCGACACCGATCATGGCTGCGTTATCGGTGCAGAGGATCGGGTCGGGGATGGCCAGCGTCACTTCCCGCTTGTCCGCCTCCTCGGCGAACCGATGACGCAGACGCCGGTTGGCCAGAACTCCACCCCCGCCACCGACCACCCGGGCGCCGGTCTCATCCACCGCATTGAAGGTCTTGTCGACCAGAACGTCGACTATCGCCTCCTGGACCGAGGCGGCGACATCGGCCAGTGGGGGCAGGTCGCCACGGGCCCGGGTCTTTTCGATGTAGGTCACGACCGCCGTCTTCAGGCCCGAGAACGAGAAGTCGAACGGTCGATCGGGAAGCGCCCTGGGAAAAGCCACGGCCGCCGGGTCCCCACCCTCCGAAGCGATATCGAGGGCGGGACCGCCTGGGAAGCCGAGACCCATCACCCGGGCCAGCTTGTCGAACGCCTCCCCCGCGGCGTCGTCGATGGTCGAGCCCATCACCCGGTACTCACCCCACTCGCCAACGTGCACGATCTGGGAGTGGCCCCCCGAGGCGAGCAAAGAAACTACCGGTGGCTGGAACTCCTCGAATTGGAGAAGCGGCGCCATCAAGTGGCCCTCCATGTGGTCGATGCCGACGAATGGGAGCTGACGGGCCCAGGCCGTGGCCTTAGCGAACGAGTGACCGACCAGGAGGGCCCCCACCAGCCCGGGGCCGGCGGTCGCTCCCACCCCGTCGAGATCGGCGGGATGGATGCCGGCTTCGTTGAGGGCCTGATGGGTGAGGGACCTGATGGCCTCGACGTGGGCACGGGCTGCCACCTCGGGAACCACGCCCCCGAACCGGGCGTGGAGATCGACCTGAGATGCAAGGACGTTCGATAGCGCTTCCGTTCCCTGGACCACCGCTACCGCAGTCTCGTCACACGATGTCTCGAAGGCGAGGATGAGCGGTTTCACCGCAGCCTCGCCAGGTATTCATCGCCGTCGATGTCGTGCGCCCAGAGGATCAGGGCGTCGTCGTCGCCGTAGTAACCCTGTCGAACACCCACCGGCGCCAGTCCGACTCGGGCGTAAAGGGCACGAGCCGCCTCGTTTCGCGACCTCACCTCCAATGTCAGGTGACGGGCGCCGGCCTCGACGGCCGCCTCGATGAGTGACCTCATCAACTCGAAGCCGATGCCCCGCCGCCGCCACGCCGGATCCACGAGCAAGTTCGTGACATGAGCCTCGTCGGCGACCAGCATCGCCCCGGCGAACCCCACGACACCTTCCTCGTCTGCTGCCAGGTAAATGCGGTTCTCTGCCGCCAATTCGTTCCGGAACACGCCCTCGGACCACGGGGCGGGCGCGTTGGCCGCCTCCAACGCCACCAACGCGCCCAGATCGTCGGTGGTGAGGGGTCGTATGACCATTGTCTTCAAGTCCCCGCCCACGGGCCCTCCTGACGCAACTTGGCCCAGTTGATGGTGACGTCGGGCTCGCGTAGATACAGGGGGCGGATCTCGGTCGATGGGGGGAACTCGTTCTTTTCGTACTTGCCTCTGGCCACTTCGGCCAGGGCGACGGCGTATGGGTAGCGGGGTCGGCCCATCTTGACCCGGTGCAACCCGCGTAGAAGCCCTTTGGGCAAGGCACCGGTATCCCCTACGACCAGGCTGTCCTCGGGAGCGGAGTCGAGTTGAGCCCTCAACACCTCCGGCTTGACCATCTCCGGGTCGGTCGCCCGGACCACGCCGCCGGGGACCGGTTGGTAACGGGCCACTGCAACCTCTCCACGACGAACGTCGACCACCGCCCATATCAGCCGGTGCCCGGTTCGCGCCTCCAACGCGATGGCGTCCGTGGACACGGCGGGAATGATCGGGATGCCGAAGGCAGCAGCGAGACCCTGAGCGGTGGCCACGCCCACCCGGATGCCCGTGTACAGCCCGGGCCCGATG
>JARDZU010000067.1 GCA_029240695.1 Acidimicrobiia bacterium
ACGACCACGACCACGGTGGACGACACGACCACGACCACGGTGGACGACACGACGACAACCACGGTGGACGACACGACCACGACCACGGCGGGTGATACGACGACGACGGGTGATCCGGGCACCACCTCGACCATTCCGGACGAAGTGCTCCCGACGGTGGTTACCAGCACGACGCTTGGGGACGAGGTGCTTGGCACGACCATCGTGGCAGGCGAGTTGCCCTTCACCGGCTTCGACGACGAAACGCTTGGTCCTCTGGCCCTGGTCATCGTGGTCCTGGGGGTGTTGACCCTGCTTGTGGCGAAGTCCATTAGTGCCCGGTCAAACGAAGAGAGTTGATCGGACGGTCACCTTGCCTTGGTCGACCCTCCTTGACCAAGGCAAGCTGAACGGTGGGTACCCGTCGGTGACCAGGAGGTAGGCACTCGCCTAACTCGACAGCTCTGCCGACCGACCCCCACCACCAAGTCGAAGAATCCCCCGCCGACGCGCACAGCGTCTGGGCCGAACCGATCGATTGATCGAACCGTATTGAAGTTGTTCAAGTGGGGTATGGCCGAGATCTGAGGCAGCAGCGCTAGGAGGTGCCTATGTTGCGCAAGACCCTCAAGATCGGACTGGCTACGACCCTGTTTGTAGCCGCCTTCCCGCTTATTGCTTGGGCGGACGAAGCCGAATTCGAGGCGGGTCTCGACCCAGGCCAGGAGGTGCAGGATCCGGCTGTCGTATCTGATGGTGAAGGCGAAGCCGTACTCGAAGTGCGAAGCGACGGGGTCCGATACGAGGTGGAGTGGGAGGATCTGACCAGCCCCGTCGTTGCCGGTCACATCCATTGCGCCCCGGCCGGCAGTAACGGGGGAGTGGGTGTGACCCTGGTTCACGAACCGCTTGAAGCCGACGACAGGGTGAGCGGCGCGTTCACCGGGCCCGATCCGGGCAACCCTTGTGGATGGTTGACCCTCGAACACGTCCTCTCAGCAATCATCGACGGCAACGCTTATGTCAACATCCACACCGACAACTTCCGCGCCGGCGAGATCCGGGGACAAGTGGAGGTCGAAGATCTCGAATTCGAGGACCGGCTCGACCCGGGTCAGGAGGTCCAGGATCCGGCGGTCGTCTCTGATGGTGAAGGCGAGTCCGAGTTCACCTGGCGCAATGACCGCGTCCGCTACGCCGTCGAGTGGGAGGATCTGACCAGCCCCGTCGTTGCCGGTCACATCCACTGTGCGCCGGCTGGCTCCAATGGGGCGGTGGGGGTCACCCTCGTCCATGAACCGCTCGATGCCGACGACCGGGTGAGGGGTTCGTTCACTGGACCAGACCTTCCCAACGACTGCATGTGGGACAGCCTGGGAGACGTATTGGCGGCGATGCTCACCGGGAATGCCTATGTGAACATCCACACCGACAACTTCCCGGCCGGCGAGATCAGGGGACAGGTCGACTGACCACGGAGGGGGTCATTCGAGACACCAGCGCCGGGCGCAATATCTAGCGCCCGGTGCTCCGTCTCATCTCCATCAGTTCGCCAACGATCCTTTCGATGAGGTCGTAGGGGATCGGCTCGTTCAGCGGGAATTGCACCGTGTCCTGGCCGGATCGGTAGACGGCTACGTCGTCCTCCAGGGCCTCGTCGAGAGTGGGTATCGGGTAGATGCTCACGTGCCGTTTCCAACCGGCGAAGTAGATCAGGTACTTGCCGTCGAGGGTGACCGTCGGAATCTGATAGCTGATGGTCTCCTCGGTGCCGGGCGCGGCGGACATGATCCGCCGTCGTATCTCCTCCAGGATCACCTGGACCTCAGGCGGGAACGACTCGATATAGGCATCGACCGTGTCGAACCTGTCTGCCATCGAGATCGCAGAATACGCGGATCCCCCGGAACGCGACAGGGACGTCTCTCAGTTGTCGCACCTGAGAGACGTCCCTGAGTCGGGCTCTTCGATCGCTGCTTAGTAGTCGCCGCGGTCGACGTCGTTGGATGCTGACGGGCCTTCGATCATGTTCCCGTCGGCTCCGACGACGAACCAAACCCCACCCACCCCTTGGCCGTTGACGTCGCCCGGGGCTTCGTCAGGCGTGAACCTATAGAGCGGCATTCCGTTGACGGTGAGCTGCTCGCTCCCGTCGTCACGTGCCGTTGTCCCGAACAGGGAGGCCTCGAGATCGGCGCCGATAGCGGTGTCACCGGGGACGGCCGGCCAGTTCGCGGCACAATCGTCGTAGCACGTGCTGGTGCCCTCGGTGTCGTTCGTGAATATGTAGAGGGTGAAACCCTCGGCGTCCACCAGGATCGAACCTAGGTCGGTTTCGGACGTGTGGACGCCCTCGGCGATTGGCTCAGTGGCGGGGGTGGTGGTCTCCTCGGCGGCCGCGGCGGAGGTGGTGGTCTCCTCTTCGACGGCGGCGGATGTGGTGGTGTCACCGGTGTCGGCCACTGTTGTGTCACTGGTTCCCTCCTCGCCATCGGCCCCACAGGCACCTATCACCAGGAAAGCCGCTGTGAGCAGGGCCAAGGTGCGTCGCTTCATCGTTTTTCTCCTCTGTCTCTTGCCTTCTCTACGCATCGGAGCGTCGCATGGTTCGCAACCTGGCAGAATCCCCCTGTGGACCGCGAGGTTCTGGAACGGTTCCGGGTCGGTGATGAGGCGGCGGTCAAGGTCGTCTATGACCGATTCGGTGGGCCGGTGTTCGCTCTTTCGATGAGCATCTTGGGCGATCACGGGCTGGCCGCCGACGCCACACAGCAGACTTTCATCAAAGCCTGGCGCGCCGCATCGACCTATGACGCCGGCCGGAGTTTCGGGCCGTGGATCTATGCAATCGCGCGGAGGACGGCAATCGACCTCTACCGGAAACGGGCCAGGGTTGTGGTGAGTGATGACGTCGACATTGTCTCCTTCCCGATTGGCCTGGAGACGGTGTGGGAGGTGTTCGAGGTGAGGTCTGCCCTCGACCGTCTCCCCGACGAAGAGCGTCAGGTCATCAAGATGAGCCACTTCGACGGGCTCACCCATGTCGAGATCGCAGAAAGGCTCGACATCCCCGTGGGCACGGTCAAGTCCCGGTCGCATCGAGCCCATCAGCGTCTCATAGAAATGCTCAAACATGTGGAGGAGGCGTGATGGTGCGAACCGGCGGCGGTCGTGGGGCGTACTGGCTAGAGGGCTATGACCACTGAAGATTCGCGCGCGCAATACCTGGCATCCGGGGCCACGGAGGGAGGGGAGAGTCAAGAAAGGCTCGACCTGATCCGCGACGTCCTATCCACAGATGCGACCTGGGCCGAGCCACCCCCACAGGTCGCCGACGGCCTGCTAGCCGCGCTGGCCGTGGAAGCGGTCCCCGGCCCGGGAATGGACCAGGAGCGATCAGGCCGCTGGGCATTGGTCCTGGCCGGAGCAGGAGGGCTTGTTGCGATCGCGGCCTTGGTCCTGGGCACGATGAACGTCATTCAGGACGAGGGCGACAACGTCGTGGCGATGAGTGGGACCGAGCTCGAGGCGGCAGCCCTCGGCGAGGCAGAATTCGGGCCGAACGAGGCCGGATGGTGGATCCGCCTCGATGTCACCGGTCTTCCCCCGGCGCCCGAGGGCAGGTATTACGAGGGCTGGGTATGGAGCGACGAGGGAGAGGGTGTGAGCATTGGCACCTTCCATTTGCGGGGCGAGGACATGCCCATCGTTCTCTGGTCGGGGGTCCCCCTGGCCGACTACCCCTCGATCTGGGTCACTCTCGAGAACGAGGACGACGGGCCGGAGGCGTCCGAATTGATCGTCATGAAGGGGCGCATCCAGCAGGTTCCCGAGGCCTGATCCGTCATTCTCCCCGGAACAAGCGGCTCACCAGGCTGATGATCAGACTGGCCACGACGCTGACCACCAGCATCGAGGTGATCGGTATGAAGATCGTCGCGTTCTCCGTTTCCCGCTTGATGTCGCCTGGGAGGTTCCCGAACCAGGAGAACAGCCCAGGGAAGTAACGGAGCGCCACCCCCACCACGACGAGCCCGGCACCGATGGCGATCAGGAGATTGGCGCCACGCACTGCTCAACCCTCGTGGCGCAAGACGACTTTGCCTACCTGCTCACCGGCATCGAGGTATTCGAGCGCGGCGGGAAGGTCGGTGAAGTCGAACACCTTGCTCACCGGAGCCCTGGCGCCCAGTGTGCCGACCCATGTCGTCGCACGGGCGAATTGCGCGTGGTTGGCCATCGACGAACCGATCAGCTCGAGCTGACGGAAGAAGAGGCTGGGGATGGTCAGCTCCATCTTCGATCCGCTGGTCGCACCACAGATGGCGATCCGACCGCCCTTCCTGGCCGCCCGCATCGACTGGCGGATCGTGGCCGGGCCTACGTTCTCGATCACGACGTCGGCCCCTCCCAGGGCGGCCATCTCAGCCCCGAACTCGGCGCCGGACAGGAAGCCTCCCGCCGCTCCTTGCTCGACGGCCCAGTCGATCTTGTCCTGAGACCGTGAGGTGACATACACCTTCGCCCGCATGGCGAGGCCGAGCTCCATCGCCGCTGCCGAGACCCCGCCGCCGACGCCGACGACGAGCAAGGTCTGTTCCGGCTTCAACCCGGCCCTCTCCATCATGCGGAGTGCGGTCGCGGTCACCAGACCGAACGAGCCGGCGACCTCCCACGACATCGCGGTTGGTTTGCGGATTGCGTTGATGGTCGGGATGACGATCTTCTCGGTGAAGGTCCCCGGCCGATGTTCGCCCAGGATTTGGAATGAGTCGCAGTACACGATCTCGTCGTTCCGACATAGGGTGCACTCACCGCAGGAGAAGGACGGATCGATGATGACCTCGTCCCCGATGTCGAATCCGCTCACCTCATCACCGACCGCATCCACCGTCCCCGCTCCGTCGGCACCACCGATGTGGGGAAGGTGCTTGGGGGCGGGAAGGCCTTGAGATACCCAGAGATCGAGGTGATTCAGCGCCGAATGGCTGATGGTGACCCGTATCTCATCAGGGCCCGGCTCCGGCTCCTCGACCTCGTTTAGCTGGTACGACCCGATGCCCTGAGTGTCAATGAGCTGCCAGGCCTTCATCGAGGCGAGGGTAGCCTCGGACCGTCTGAGTCGAGGAGAGGGATTGGGCGTCGAGCTACCAACCGATCGCGAGGTGCACGTCTCGTCGGTCAAGGTGCGTTTCTACGAGCTCGACCCCTACGACCACGTCAATCACACCAACTACTTCTCGTATTTCGAGACGGCTCGCATCGACTACCTCACCGAGATGGGGTGGGGCCTCGACCGGCTCAAGGAGCAGGGTTGGCAGCTGGTGGTCGTCGAGTTGAACGCTCGGTTCCCTGCCGCGGCCCGGTTCGGAGAAGAGCTGATAATCCACACCTGGATCGAAGAGGTGGGCCGGGTGAAGTCGACGTGGCGTCAGGTAATGCTGCGAAACGACGAGGAGGTTGCCCGCCTCACAGTTTCGGCTGCCTTCACCGACCTCGCCGGCAAACCTAGGCGCATCCCGCCCGAATTCGCCGACCACATCAGGGGTCTGATCCCTCGAACCTGAGGTCCTCAGACCTGCGGCTGGACCGCCTCGACATCGCTCCCGGCCATGAGGCCGACGCTGGGCTGGCGCTTTGACCAGGTGATGGCGGAGAGGAGGATGACCAGGCTGATCCCGGCGATCCAATAGCGGGCCGAGGTGTCCTGCAACACGATGACCGCGGGCAGGATCAGCAGCGAGATCAGGTTCATAACCTTGATCAGCGGGTTGAGGGCGGGCCCGGCGGTGTCCTTGAACGGATCCCCGACCGTGTCCCCGATGACGGCAGCCTTGTGCGACTCGGAGCCCTTCCCTCCATAGTTGCCATCCTCGATGTACTTCTTGGCGTTGTCCCATGCCCCACCGGAGTTGGACAGGAAGTTCGCCATGAGCTGTCCGGTCAGGATCGAGGCAGCGAGGAAGGCGCCAAGGGCGAAGTAGTTGATCCCAAAGCCGACGATGACCGGGGTCAGAACCGCCAGCAGGGCCGGAGTCAGCAGCTCACGCAGGGAGGCGGTGGTGCAGATATCGATCACAGGCCCGTAGTCGGGGCGACGTTCCCCTCGCATGATGGCGCCGTCGGCGAACTGCCTCCGCACCTCCTGGACCACCACAGCTGCCGAGCGACCCACCGCTCTGATGGCCAGACCGGAGAACATGAATGCGACCGAGCCACCGATGAGGAGGCCAATGAAAGTGGTCGGATCGGCGACGTTGATCGACGTCTCAGGCAGGGAGAACAGCTCTGAGCCTTCGGCGACGAGCCCGAGCTCACCCGCGATCGTCTCGATGAATGCAGCAAAGAGGGCCACAGCGGCGATGACCGCCGATCCGATGGCGAACCCTTTCGTCACCGCCTTGGTGGTGTTGCCCACTGCATCGAGGCCGACCATCACCTTTCGGGCTTCGCCATGGAACTCACCGGACATCTCGGCGATGCCGGCGGCGTTGTCGGCGACCGGGCCGAAAGTGTCCTCGGAGACCACAACACCGGTCGTAGCGAGCATCCCCATGCCGGTCAGGGCGACGAGGTAGAGCGAGAACTGGATGTTGCCGCCGCCGAGGAGGATCGCAACGCCGAGAGCGCCGGCGATGGCGACAATGGCCCATACCGACGACTCGAGACCCGATGAGATGCCCGACAGGATGGTCGTCGCCGGCCCGGTCTGGGTGGCCTCAGCAATTTCCTGGACTGGCTTCTCCTCGGTCGAGGTGAAGTATTCCGTGAGGCGGCTGACGACCTGGGCCAGCACGAGCCCGGCGACGACCGCCCCGAACACTTTCCAGCCCTCGTTCCCGTTTTCATTGCCGACATATAGGAGGGCGACAGCCAGGGTGCCGGCGACGGTGAGGAGGCCGGCGGTGAGGAAGCCACGGTTGATCGGTGCCATGGCCGACTTGTCACGCTCCGTTGCCCTGACCTGGAACACGCCGACGATCGATGCCAGGACGCCAATGGCACGCACAATCACCGGGAAGATCAGCCCGAGGGCAGGATTGGCGCCGATCGAGTTGAAGGCGGCCACACCCAGGATGATCGAAGCGACCAAGGTGACCTCGTAGCTCTCGAAGAGGTCGGCGGCCATGCCGGCGCAGTCACCCACGTTGTCGCCCACGTTGTCGGCGATCGTGGCCGGGTTGCGCGGGTCGTCCTCGGGGATCCCTTGTTCGATCTTGCCGACGAGGTCGGCACCGACGTCGGCAGCCTTGGTGAAGATTCCACCCCCGACTCGGAGGAAGAGGGCGAGGAGGGAGCCACCGAATCCGAATCCGATCAGGATGGCTGAGGACGTGTTCTGAAAGATCATGATGATGATCGTGGCGCCGAGCAGGCCGAGGCCAACGGTGAACATGCCGGCAACTCCACCGGTGCGGAAGGCGACCTTCAGTGCGGCCGGTAGCGAGCCAGAACGGGCTGCCGCTGCCGTGCGGACGTTGCCACGCACCGCGAGCGACATCCCGATGAACCCGGTCAGACCGGAGAGGAAACACCCCGCGACGAACGCCATGGTGCGGTAGCCGCCCGACTGGGCAAAGGTGAGTGCTTCGGAGCCGTCGGGGTGCAGGACGGCGGTCGACGTGAAGAAAACGATGAGAGCCAGCGGGATGAGGATGAGGGCGATCGTCTTGAACTGTCGCCGGAGATAGGCCATCGCTCCTTCTTGGATCGCGAGCGCGATCTCTTTCATCGCCGGGGTCCCCTGGTCGGCCTTGAGCACGCCGCGGGAAAGGGCCCATCCGACCAACAGAGCGAGCAAAGCAGTTGCCGCTGCCACCCACAGCCAGGCCCACTCGGCGGGGCCGAGGGTGAATTCCTGGTAACCGCCTTCGGCAGCCAAAGTCACCATGTTCAAGGGAAAAATCCTCCTAGGGGTTGCGGGCCGAGACTGTAGTGGAGGCCAATTCCTGTCGACAATCAGCACAACGGTGGGGTCTACCGTTGTATTACCGCTCACGAGGAAGGAATCGCACGTGCTCGAAGGTTTGGTCGAATGGGTGACCTCGGTGGTCGAATCCCTCGGCTACGGGGGTGTCGCATTCCTCGTGGCTCTGGAGAACCTATTCCCGCCGATACCTTCCGAGGTGGTGCTGCCGTTGGCCGGATTCGTGGCGGCGAATGGCGAGGCGTCGCTGGCGGGGATGGTCGTAGCCGCGACGATCGGGTCGATGATCGGCGCCTTTCTCCTATACGGCATCTCAGCCGCGATCGGTCCGGTGCGGCTCCGGGCACTCGTCGTTCGCTACGGCCGTTGGTTCCGGCTCGACGAGGCCGATCTCGATCGGACCGAGGAGTGGTTCGACAGGCGGGCCAATGTCGCTGTGCTGCTCTGCCGTTGTGTGCCTTTGATGCGGTCGCTGATCTCGATCCCGGCCGGGTTCCGGCGGATGTCGATCATCCCCTTCACGTTCTACACCCTCATTGGCAGTCTGGTCTGGAATGTCGTGCTTATCGGGGCGGGGTATTTGCTCGGAGAGCGCTGGGGCCAGGTCGAAGAGCCGTTGGAGCTGTTCAAGAACGCGGTCCTCGCCGCGATCGCCATCGCAGTCGCCTGGTACATATGGCGCCGAGTGGTCCGGCCCCGGGTTCGAGGCGCCTCTGGCTGACCGCTGACTGACCGCTGACACCCTTCCGCCAGCTCGTCTGTTCTGCACGTAGTCGGTCCGGGCCCAACGTCGTGCAGCCCATTCGACAACCTTCGCTCGGTCCCTCGTGCGCGCTGCAGTCCGCTGATCTGGGGCTGACGGATTGCAGCACAGACGAGTGAAACGAGGGGGTTGAACAACGGTCCCCGACCCAGCATGTTGAGAAGGTGGGGGATATCGCCAGTCTTTATCGGATCGCTGCCAGGCAATGCGGGGCGTTCAACATCGCCCAGGCTCGAGAGGCAGGATTTGATCGATCGGCGGTGCACCATCGAATCTCTGCCGGCACCTGGACCCGACTGGACGATTCGGTGTATGGCCTGGTGTCGGCACCTCGAACCTGGAGGCAGACCCTGTGGGCCGCCGTATTGAGTCGGCCCCGAGCCATCGTCACTCATTGGAGTCTGTCGTCTCCTCGACATGAGCGACATCCCCAACCATGAGCCGATGACTCTGACTCCCAGAGCATCGAATACGAGATCCTCGGTGGCGCACATCTACGAATCGGATCAATTCGACCGTATCGCCGTGACCACGGTTGACGGACTGCCTGTCACGACCATGCCCGAGACGATCCTGGTGCTCGCCCGAGACGTGAAAGCGGAAGTGCTGACACGTGTTTTCGACGAGGCGGTCGTATCAGGCAACCTCGATCTGAAGGCGATGTCGGCCACCATCGACCGCCAGGCCGGTCGCCGAACACCCGGCACGCCGCTGCTGCGACGCCTGACGTCTTCGCGGTTGCCGGGCGCCCATTCGATGTCTTCGTCGTATCTCGAGAGGCTTCTCGAGGTGGTTCTTCACGATCCACGGATGCCCGGATGGACCCGCGAATTCGAGTTCTCTCTGGATGGTGTTCCATCGCGGGTGGACTTCTACATGCCATCGGCCCGGTTGGTCATTGAGGCGGATGGCCGGACTGGCACACCAGATGGGAAGCATTCGAGTCGGACCGTCGACGAGACAATGCACTCGCCGCTCGAGGCATCCAGGTCCTCCGTTTCACCTACGACATGTTGAGGTCGGAACCGGGGAAATGTCTCGAACAGGCGATAACGACCTGCCTCCTTCGCGCTGCATGACGTTGGGCTGACGACGAGAAGCTGCAGCCCGGACGAGGACCGTCGTCAGCCCAGGAAGTCCCTCACCCAAGCGTCGGCCGGACGGGCGAGGATGTCTGGGAGGGTGCCGGCCTGGACGATGGAGCCTTCCCGCATGAGGGCGATGCGGTCGGACAGCGCCTCCGCCTCCTCCCGATCGTGAGTCACCACCAGAGCGGTCACCCCACCATCGGACAGGATGCGCCGGGTGTCGACCATGAGACGCTCCCGTAGGGCACGGTCGAGGGCGCCCAGTGGCTCGTCGAGCATGATCATTCGGGGCTCAGGGGCGAGGGTCCGGGCCAGGGCGACCCTCTGCTTCTCGCCACCCGACAGATCGGCGATGGATCGATTATCGAAGCCGTCGAGCCCGACCAACTCCAAGGTGGCGGCTACCCGTCGACGCATGTCGTCCTCAGGCAGGTTTGCCATGCGGAGCCCGAAACCGACATTCCCGAAGACATCGAGGTGTGGGAAGAGGGCATAGCCCTGGAACATGAGGCCGAAGCCCCGTAGATGGGTCGGGACCGTGGTCAGATCCTGCCCGTCCCAGGTGATCGACCCCGATTCGATCGGCACCAACCCAGCCACGGCCCGCAACAACGTCGATTTGCCCGATCCCGATGGACCAAGCACGGCCACTGTCTGACCTGTCCCGACCGTCAACGTGACGTCCCGCAGTACGAGTTTCTCGCCCAGGCGGACGTCGATCGACTTCACGTCGAGCATCAGAACGTGCCGATCTCGCCGAATTGGAGTCGGTCGATCCAGAGAACGATCACGGCCGTCATCCCCGCCAGGATGACGGCGAGAGCGAGCGCCATGGCGAACGATGCCGAGCCGGGCCGGGAGAGAAGCCGCACGATCATCACTGGCATGGTTGCCGTGTTGGGACGGGCGATGAACGAAGTGGCCCCGAACTCGCCGAGTGAGATCACGAAGGCGAATGCGGCCCCGACCAGGGCGGCACGGGCGACAATGGGAAGGTCGATCTCCCTCCAGACCCGGCTCGGGGATGCTCCTAATACCCGGGCCGCCTCCCGGGTCTCGGCCGGTATCGAGCGGAGAGTGGGCACAGTGCTGCGCACGACGAACGGAATGGCGACGAGGGCGTGGGCGATCGGGATCAGCCAGAACGATGCTCGGAGGTCGACCGGCTCGCCCAGGGCCACGATGAACCCGAATCCGATGGTCACCGCCGATGTTCCCAGTGGAAGCATGAGAGTGAGGTCGAACCAGCGTGACATGGCGCCTCCGCCCCCCGTGATGACGGACGATGCCATCACCCCGATGAGGACCGCGATCACGGAGGCGATGACGGCGAAGCGCAGGCTGTTTCCGATCGACGCGATAGGGGCTCCAACCACGGGATCGTCCCGGAAGAGGCCGGCGTAGGCCACGCCTCGCAGCGACCGGGCCACCATCACGACGACGGGGATGGCTAGGGCGATCAGGGTGCCGATGACCGAGGCGCCGACGAGGAAACGCGCCCGGCCGCCTGGCTTCGGCCGATTCGCCTCGGCACGGAGTGCCCAGGTCGAGGTGTGGCGCTCCTGATAGCGGGAGTAGGCATAGAGAGTGGCCGTCACTCCAACCAGTTGCACGACCGCCAGAGCGGCCGCCAGTGGCAGGTCGAACAGGGTCACCGCCTGGCGATAGATCTCCACCTCGAGCGTGGCGTATCTGAAGCCACCAAGAATCAGCACCACGCCGAACGAGGTGAACGTGAACAAGAACACGATGGCGGAGGCGGCGGCGATCGCAGGTCGTAAGAGTGGGAGCGTGATGGTCCGGAACACCTTCCACTCGCTCGCTCCCAATACGCGCCCGGCATCGTGTAGGTCGGGATCGAGTCGTGACCACAAGGCTCCGACGGTCCTGACGACCACGGCGATGTTGAAGAAGATATGGGCGACGAGGATGGCCCCGACTGAATTCCTCCAGCCCAGCGCCACGAATGCCGCGCCCACCACAACGGTGGGCAACACGAATGGCACAGTCACCAATGCCGTGGCCAGCTTGCGCCCGCGGAACTCGAATTGAGAGACGGCCCATGTCATCGGCGCCGCCGCCACCATTGTCAGCACCGTCGACAGCACGGCCTGCCACAGAGTGAACCACCCGATGTGAAAGAGCCGGGCCTCGACACCATCGAAGCCGATGTTGAGCTCCGACAACCCCAAGGTGAGGATCCTGATCAGCGGATAGAGGAAGAAATACCCGATGAACAGGACCGGGACGGCTGCGACCAGCACATGGCCCCAGCGAATCGGCCTCATCAACCCTCCATCACGCCAACCCACTCGTCGATCCAGCGGTCGCGGTTCTCGGCGATCGTGGCCGGGTCGAGCCTGGCAGGGTCGGCTGGAATGGTGGTGTGCTCGACGAACTCAGGGGGTAACTGAGCCCCTCCGTTGACCGGGAACACAAACCAGGTGAGGGGCACGGTCTCCTGGAATTCGACCGACAGCATGAAATCGATCAGCTCACCTGCGGCCTGGGGGTAGTCCGACCCAGCCAGGACGCCGGCGTACTCCACCTGCCGATAGCACCCGGCTTCGACGACACCCGTTGGAGCCTCGTCAATCGGCTCACTGGCAAAGACGACCTCGGCTGGCGGCGACGAGGCATACGAAACGACCATCGGGCTGTCTCCTCCGTACGGTGTGAAGTCGCTGTAATAGGCAGTGTCCCAGTCGGGGACGACGCCGACACCGCCAGCCTTGAGGTCGGACCAGAACTCGAGCCAGCCATCTTCTCCGTACTCGTCGATGGTGGCGAGGAGAAAGGCCAGACCCGGTGAAGAAGTGGCGGGGTGCTCGACAGTCAGCACTCCGGCAAGCGCCGGGTCACGAAGTTGGTCGAGCTCGGTGGGAACGGCCATCCCCGCTTCGGCGAACCAAGACTTGTCGTAGTTGATGCAGACGTCGCCGTAGTCGATCGGGGTCACCAGGTCGGTGTCGGGGACGAACTGCTCGTCTACCTGTCCGAGCAAGCCGCTCCGGTGCCCCACGAAGATCTCCTCGTCGATTGCCCTCGACAGGAACGTGTCGTCGACGCCGAACATGACATCTGCGAGTGGGTTGTCCTTGGACAGGGCGGCCTGGTTCACCATTGACCCGGCATCGCCGGCGGCGATCATCTCGACCCCGATCCCGGTGTTCTCGGTGAAATCGGCAAACGTCTCTTCGCTCACCGACCCGGCGAACGAGTCATGCGCCATGAGGCGGAGGCTGTCCGGCGTCTCGGCCTCTTCGGCTCCGCAAGCGGCAACGGCAACCAGTACCGCCACGGTCAGGGACTTCCGCACTGTTCATCAACTCCTCGTTGTCGGGAGCGATGAGGCGGGTCCCTACGCCGGCATTATCCGGGTCAGGTTCATCGGTCGGGGTCTCCACAGACCCCCTCTCAGCCCGGTCTCACCGAGCTCCCGTTGTCAGGTCATAGGTTATAGGTTTTAGGTTCTATGCCTGAAACCTAAGACTTAGAACCTAGAACTCTTGTTTTCACGCGTAGGCGTTAAAACGAGAACGGTGTTGTGCCCGCCAAAACCGAAGGAGTTCGTGATGGCGGGGGCAGGCTCCCATTCCCGGGGCTCTCGTACGACATCGTCGAGCGGGATCTCCGGGTCGAGATTGGTCAGGCCGATGTTGGGAGGCAGTTCGTGGCGTCGCATCGCCT
>JARDZU010000068.1 GCA_029240695.1 Acidimicrobiia bacterium
CACTTCCCACAGACTCCACGTGACACGCTACGCCCGGACCCTGCTTGCCCTGCTCGTCATGGCGGTGGCCCTCCCCGCCACCGCCCAAGTAACCGACGAGGACATCGATCGCGCCCGGAGCGAGGTCAACGAGGTCATGGCCGAGGCCCAGGCGCTCGGTGACGAGGTCCAAGAGGCGTGGTCCCGGCAGTTCGCCCTGGATCGGGAGATCACCGATCTCAACACTTCGATCGAATTGGCGCGGGTCAAGATCGGCGATACGGAGCAGAAGCTGGAAGAGGTTGCGGTCGAGATGTACATGGGCTCGTCCACCGCGACCTCCATGCAGGTTCTGTTCTCGGCGAGTGACGAGAGCTACGGGGCCGGTGTCGAATATCTCAGGAATGAGACCGGCAACGACGCCGACGTGATCAACCAACTGCGCTCCTTTCGGGGCGAGCTCGACCGCCAGACCGGACGCCTCGAAGAGGCCTCGGCCGAGCAGGAGGTCCTGACCGCCGATTTAGAGTCAAAGGCCGGAGACCTGCAGGGTCGGTTGGTGGACGCGCAGGCGGTCTACGACGACCTGGTAGCACAGCAAGCTGCCGAGGAGGCGGCACGTCGCGCTGCGGAGGAAGAGGCACGTCGCAGGGCAGCCGAGGAGGCGGCTCGCAACGCCACGACCACCACGGCGCCCGATTCAGCGCAGCCCACCGATGGCGAATCCGAGGCGCCAACCGAGACCACCACGCCCCCGGAGGAGGCACCCGACACAACTGTCCCCTCCGAACCTCCGCCGCCTCCGTCGTCCAGTGGCGGAGCATGTCCTGTGGCCGGAGCCGTCTCGTTCTCCGACTCCTGGGGCGATGCCCGATCAGGAGGCCGCGCCCATCAAGGCGTGGACATGATCGCTGCCAGGAACACGCCGATCGTCGCCATATATTCGGGGACGATCGAAAGGCTCACCGATGGCAGCCTCAGTGGTCTCGCCATCTGGTTCCGCTCCGACGGCGGCGACACGTTCTTCTACGCCCACCTCGAGAGCTTCGCCAACGTGAGCGATGGGCAAAGCGTCTCCGAGGGTGAGGTGATTGGGTACAACGGGTCATCGGGCAACGCGCCCGAATTCCTCCCCCATCTCCACTTCGAGTATCACCCCGGCGGGGGTTCAGCGGTCAACCCGTATCCGCTGGTTCGAGATCTGTGCTGATCTCCCCTGAACGCCGAAAGAGGACCCTTTCGGGTCCTCTTCCGATCAGCCTCCCTGCTGCCCCCAACCCCCACGCACCGAGGCACGTTCTGGTCGTCATCTTCGATTACGGAGAGTGGTCGTTAAAGGACAGTTCGCATTCCCACTCGTTGTGACTAGTCACCTGAAGAGAGATGCGTCCCTGGCCGTCGCGGTGGATCGTTACTCGTTACCCTCTCCCCACCTGACAGGGGAGTAGACAGATGACGACCGAGCCGCCCATTCCACCCGATTCCGGAGCGCCGATCGAGCCCGTCCCCCCTGCACAACCGAGCGAGCCTGCGGTCCCGCCCGCACCTCCGCCTCCACCCCCACCGCCGGTGCCCGGCGGTGCGCCCGCGTTCCAGGTCGGCGAGGCCTTCAACTATGGCTGGAAGAAGTTCCAGGAGTATCTGGGCCCGATCCTGATCGCGATGTTGATCTTCATCGTGGTCGGTGGGGCGGTGAACTTCATCGCCACCCTTCTAGGCGGAGGATTCGGCGAGCTCACTGATACGGACGACATCGGCATTGGGATGTTCTTCGGGGTCGGCTACCTGTTCTTCTCGCTTTTGAGCGCACTGGTGAGCCTTCTCATTCAGGCCGCGGTAGTGCGTGGTGCCCTGAAGATCACCGAAGGGCAGAGAATCGAGCTCAGCACATTCCTGTCGACCGAGCACCTAGGTCAGGTGGTGCTGGCGTCGATCCTGTTGGCCATCGGCACCGCCATCGGCCTGATCCTGTGCATCATTCCCGGCCTGATCCTGATCTTCTTTTCCATGTTCACGTATCAGTTCATCCTGGACAAGGGGCTCCCGGCATTCGACGCCATCAAGGCCAGCTTCGCCCTGGTGAATCAAAACCTCGGTTCGGTGGTCGGGCTCTTCTTCGCCTCGATTTTGGCCTTGATCGTCGGAGCCATCCTCTGCGGGATCGGGCTGATCGTCGCCATCCCGGTGACGATCATCGCAACGGCCTATGCCTACAAGCTGATGACCAGTCAGCCGGTGACTCCCTGATCGCGCGGTGACCCAGCCATAACGCGTAGGCTCCGCGTACGGCCGCCAACGGCGCTGCCGCGGAAGGAGTTCTCATGGATACTGCGGACGAGATCCTCTCGCAGATCCCGATAGACCAGCTCGCCCGACAGCTCGGTGTGGACGAGTCGACCGCCGAGCAAGCCGTGCGTCAGGCCGTGCCCGCCCTATTGGGCGGGATGCAGGCCAATGCCCAGGACCCGGGAGGAGCGGCGTCACTCCAGGCGGCCCTAGGGCAGCACACCGCGGACCCGTTCGAGGGTCTCGATCTCGGCTCGATCGACACCGCCGACGGTGAGGCGGTCGTCGGCAATATCTTTGGCGACAACAGCGAGCAGGTGATCAACAAGCTGGACGGCCAAACCGGCGGATCCGGCATCATGGCCAAGCTCCTCCCGATCCTCGCCCCTCTCGTGCTCAGTTGGCTGGCCGGGAAGTTCTTCGGTGGCCAGGGGCAAAGCGCAGATACGGGGCGCACCCCGACGCCGGCTTCCACCGGAGGGTCCGCTGGTGGCGGCCTCGGGGACTTGATTGGAAGTGCTACCGGTGCCGGTGGTGGATCCGCCGGCGGGCTCGGAGATCTTCTCGGTGGCTTGCTCGGCGGTGCCGGGGGATCGTCGGCAGGCGCGTCTGACGTTCTAGGTGATCTTCTCGGTGGTTTGCTCGGGGGCGGAAGGAAAGCCTGAAGCTCCGGCCGATCAGGCGGGCAATTCCTCCAACTCGGTGAGGATCTTGGCGATACGGCCGGTGCAGGTCTCGAGATCGGCCGGAGGCACCAGTTCGACGAGCCTGGCGGCGGCATCACGCATGGCGATACCGGCCGGTGAGCCAGTGCTGCTGGTCACCACCGGCGCTCCGTGGTCGCCGCCCGGGACCACCTCGGGATCGAGCGGTATCGAGGCTATGAGAGGCACCCCCAGGTCGTCGGCCAGCTCGCGCCCGCCTCCCTCGCCAAACACATCGTGCACGCGGCCACAGGCACAGGCGAGACCGGCCATGTTCTCGATGACACCGACAACCGGCATGTGCGAGCGCCGTGCCATGTCCGCCACCCGTACCGCCACTTTCTGCGCCGCCCGTTGCGGGGTGGTCACCACCACCATCTCTGCCTGGGGGAGCATCCGGGTCAGCGCCATCTGGATGTCGCCGGTGCCTGGTGGGAGGTCGATGATCAGGTAGTCGAGCTCGCCCCATTCCACTTGCTTGAGGAACTGCTCTAGCGCCTTTGACAACATGAGCCCGCGCCACATGAGCGCTGTTTCCTCGGTCTCGATGATGAGTCCTGTCGAAACCAGCTTCACACCCTTGGCCTCGACCGGCACGATCAGCTTGCTGTCCTCGTTCGCCTCGAGGCGATCTTCGACACCGAGCATCCGCGGTGTGGAGAAGCCCCAGATGTCGGCGTCGAGAAGGCCAACACGGAACCCGGCCTGGGACATGGCCACTGCGACGTTCACAGCGATGGATGATTTTCCGACGCCGCCCTTGCCCGATCCGATGGCGATGACTCTGGTCGTCGGGGAAACCTGGGTCGGCTCGGCGCTCGCGCGTGCCTTTGCCCTCGCCACCGACATGAGGCCGGCCCGCTGTTTCTTGGTCATCGCGGTGGTTCGCACATCGACGTGGTCCACCCCCGGGATGGCCTGCACTCGGCGTCTGGTGTCGTTCTCGATCTGGTTGCGCAGCGGGCATTCGGCGACCGTCAAGGCGATGCCGACTTCCACCGACGCGCCGGTGATATCGACATCGGTGACCATCCCCAACTCGACGATGTTGCCGCCCAGCTCCGGGTCGCGGACACCTTCGAGCGTCTTGATGACGTCGTTGCGGGTGACCATTGCACTCTCAATGGTAATTTGCACTACCGATATAGGGGGAATGGTCCACGGGGTGGAGACGGTTATCATGGACGACACAGGCCACCAGGTTCAGGACCAGAGTTAAAAGCGATGACACAGATCCTCAGCATCAAGTCGAACAAGCCCGAGAAGACGGTCGAGGTGACCGACTTCGCCGTGATGAAGATCGGCGAGCTGATCGCCGCGGAAGAGGAGCCCGGGCTCGCCCTTCGCATGGCGGTCCGCCCCGGGGGCTGCAGCGGGTTCTCGTATGAGATGTTCTTCGATAGCCAGATCGACGACACCGACATCGTCGAGGAATTCGGCGACGTCAGAGTGGTCGTCGACCCGCAGAGCGCCGAGATGGTCAAGGGTTCGACCCTCGACTACAAGGACGGTCTGATGGGAGCGGGGTTCTCCATCAACAACCCCAACGTCAGTCGCACCTGCGGCTGCGGCAACAGCTTCTCCTGACGCGGCTTCAGGGTTGGTTCGCCCCCAGGGGTACCCTCAGCCTGGTATCGACCAGGAGCCCTCGTTTGCCCAAGAATGTCCTCTCGACCCCGTCGGCGCCCAAGGCAATGGGCCCGTATTCCTTCGCCGCCGAGGCCGGTGGTCTGGTGTTCCTGAGCGGCCAAGTCGCGCTGGATCCAGCCACTGGCGAGCGCCGTCCGGACGACGTCGAAGTGCAGGCCCGGCAGGTCATGGACAACATCGGCGTGATTCTCGGTGACGTCGGACTGACTTACCAGGACATCGTGAAGACCACGATCTTCATGGCTGACATGGCCGACTACCCCAAAGTCAACGACGTTTACGGCTCATACTTCGGGACCGAGCCTCCGGCGCGCTCTGCCATTCAGGCGGCTGCCCTCCCGGGAGGCTTCCTCGTGGAGATAGAGGTGGTGGCAGCAAGATGAACAAGCAAGAGATCTTTGGGGCCTTGGGCCTCGGCGACCACAACAGTGGTGTTTTCGCCGGCGAGTGGCTCGAGCCCACCGGCGACCAGATCGAAGTAGTCAACCCCACAACCGGCGAGGCGCTGGCGACCGTTGGCATGGCGTCAGAAGCGGATTACGACCGGGTGGTCGCCCAGTCGGTCGAGACATTCGACCGCTGGCGCCTTCTGCCCGCCCCCCAGCGCGGGCAGTACGTCCGACGTCTGGGCGATGCCCTGCGGGAGAAAATCCAGCCGCTCGGCGCGCTGGTGACCCTCGAGATGGGAAAGATCTTTCCCGAGGGTGTCGGCGAGGTGCAAGAGATGGTCGACATCTGCGACTTCGCAGTGGGGCTCTCCCGGCAGCTCTATGGCAGCACGATGGCTTCGGAACGGCCCAATCACCGAATGTACGAGCATTGGCATCCGCTCGGTCCGGTGGGAGTGATCTCGGCTTTCAACTTCCCGGTCGCCGTCTGGTCGTGGAATTCGGCCCTCGCCGCCGTCTGTGGCGACACGGTGGTTTGGAAGCCTTCAGAGCGGACCCCGCTCACGGCTATTGCCGTTACCCGCATCGCTAACGAGGTGATGGACGGCAGTGGTTTCGAGGGCGTGTTCAACCTTGTCCTCGGTGACGGGGCCACTGTCGGCAACCGGATGAATCAGGACACTAGATTGCCCCTCATCTCAGCCACCGGGTCCTGCAACATGGGACGCATCGTCGGCCCGGCTGTCGCCCAGCGCATGGGTCGGACGATCCTCGAGCTCGGTGGCAACAACGCTGTGATCGTGATGGATGACGCCGACATCGATCTGACTGTCCGGGCCACCCTATTCTCAGCCGTTGGGACTGCCGGCCAGAGATGCACCAGCCTTCGCCGGCTCCTCGTCCACCGCGCTGTCGCCGACAAGCTGGTGAGCCGACTTACCGAGGCCTACAAACAGGTGAGCATCGGGGACCCGCTGGAGAGCGGGACCCTCATGGGCCCACTGGTCGGGGAGCGCGCCGTCATGCAAATGATGGACGCCCTCGATATCGCACGGGAGCAGGGGGCGAGAATCGTCACGGGAGGCAACCGCCTCGACAGGCCCGGGTTCTTCGTCGAGCCCACCATCGCGGTGGTGCCCAAGGAGGCGTCGATCACCCAACAGGAGACCTTCGCCCCCATCCTGTGGGTTATCGAGTTTGACACCCTCGAGGAGGCGATCGAGATTCAGAACGGAGTGACCCAGGGACTCTCTTCGGCCATATTCACCGAGTCGATCAAGAACGCCGAGCGATTCCTCAGCGACGGCGGCTCCGACTGCGGAATCGCCAACGTCAATATCGGGACGTCGGGTGCTGAGATCGGCGGCGCTTTCGGCGGCGAGAAGGAGACCGGTGGGGGCAGGGAGGCTGGGTCCGACGCCTGGAAGGCGTACATGCGCCGCCAGACCACCACGATCAACTGGGGCGACGACCTGCCTCTGGCCCAGGGCATCGAGTTCGGCTGAGGATGGACGTCGCCGAATGGGACGAGCGGTATCGCTCTCACGACCATTTGTGGTCGGTCACTCCCAATCTCTTCGTAGCGGATCGCTTGAGCGGCATGGCACCGGGCCGGGGCCTTGATCTCGCCGCGGGCGAGGGGCGCAATGCAATCTGGCTCGCCTCACTCGGTTGGGAGATGACCGCGGTCGATTTCTCCGAGGTGGCAATCAGCAAGGGCAAAGCGCAGTCTGAAGCCGTCGACTTCGTCGTCGCCGACGTTCGGACGTGGGAAACCGAGCAGAGTTTCGATCTCGTGCTCATCGCATATCTGCATCTGGTCCCGGGCGATTACGAGGCAATCGTGCGGCGGGCGAGAGACTGGCTCGCCCCCGGGGGCGAACTGTTTCTGATCGGACACGATGTGTCCAACCCCACCGATGGCTGGGGCGGGCCTCAGTACCCGGAGCTCTTGTGGGATGTGTCCGAAGTGCTCGGCTGGCTCGATGGTCTCGTCATCGTCGAGGCCGAGGTGGTGAATCGCCCCGTCGACACTGACGAGGGCCGCAAGTACGCCCGTGACACCCTGGTCAGGGCGAGGGCGGCCTAAACGCGATCGAGGGCGGAATCCAGGTCCGCGATCAGGTCGTCGACGTCTTCCAGCCCGACCGAGAGCCGGACCAGCCCGTCGGTGATGCCCGCGGCCACTCTCTCCTCAGCCGGGACGGCGGCGTGGGTCATGGTGACCGGGTGGGTGATCAGCGATTCCACCGCACCCAGGTTCTCGGCGAGGCTCCACAATTCGACGGCGTCCATCAGCTTCTTGCCTGTCTCCGCACCACCGTGCACCTCGAAACAAACCAGTGCGCCAAACCCGCTCGCTTGACGCGACGAGAGCTCGAACTGCGGATGGGACGCCAGCCCCGGATAATTGACGTAGTCGACCTTGGGGTGATCCCGAAGCCACTCGGCAATGGTCAGGGCGTTTGCCGACTGCCGGTCCATGCGCTCGCTCAATGTCTTGACTCCCTGCAAGGTGAGCCAGGCCACCATCGGCGACATGACCAGTCCGGCGGAGATGCGGGCGAAGGAGATCTTCTCGTGGAGCTCCTGAGCGTCGACGACCACCGCCCCGCCGAGGGTTGCGTTGTGACCATCGAGGAACTTGGTCGTCGAGTGGATGACGATGTTGGCGCCGAGCTGGAACGGCTTTTGGAAATAGGGTGTCAGGAACGTGTTGTCGGTGACATGAAGCGCGTCGGCCGATCGGGTGATCTCCGAGATCGCCGCCAGATCGGTCACCTTTAGCGTCGGATTGGCCGGGCTCTCGGTGAAGACGATACGTGTTTCGGGCCGCATCACCGCTTCGACTCTGTCCGCTTCCGAGGCGTCGGCGAAGGTGACGTCGACTCCGAACTTGGTGAGAAACTGATCGGCGAATCGATAGGTGCCCCCATACACGACGTCGGCAACGATCACATGGTCGCCCGCCCGCAAGAGTCCGAGGAAGACGGCGACTGTGGCCGCCATTCCGGAGGCATAAGCCGTGGTGTCGTGACCTTCCTCCAGCGCAGTTAGCTTTTCCTCGAGGGCGCGCACCGTCGGGTTCCCGCCCCGGCTGTAGGAGTACCCCTTGCCCATGTACTCATCTACCGAGTCCTGGACGAAGGTCGTCGACTGGTGGATGGGGGTGAGGATCGCCCCAGTGGTCGGGTCGGGCGTCACCCCGGCGTGTACCTGCTTGGTCCGGAAGCCCATGGGTCAATTGTGGTCGGTCGACGTCGGCTGGGGCGAACCTGAGGGAGTTCGTCACGTATCCGCTACGCAGAACCTCAGGTTCGCCGTTACACCCGAACTACCCGAAGCGGTACCCCACCGAACGGACGGTCGTGATCCAGGAGGCGCGCTCCTCGCCGAGCTTGGAGCGGAGGCGGCGGATGTGGACATCGACGGTCCGAGCGCCGCCGTAGTAGTCGTAACCCCAGACCTTGGAGAGAAGCTGTTCACGGGACCAGACACGGATCGGGTTCTCGACCAGGAATCGAAGCAGCTCATACTCCATGAAGGTGAGGTCGATCGGCTTGGAGGCCAGCGTGGCCTGGTAATTGAGGGTGTTCAACTCGAGGTCCTTGAATACCACCAGGTCGTCAGTCTGTTCTTCCTTGCTCAGCCGCTGGACGCGCAATCTGAGCTCGAGCGGGTCGACCGGGGCCGTGATGAAGTCGGAGATGCCGTTCGTGGAATCGACGAGGGCAAGTTGGTCGAGGGAGATGGCGAGGATGACGGGGAGCCCGATCTCCTCCACGATGCGGGTCACCTCCCGCAGACGCCGGATCGGTTGGTCGCCGAGCTCGACCAAGAGGATGTCGGCGTCATTGATCACACGTTCCTCGGGCACCAGCTCGGGGGCCGCGACATGGGTCGCGCCGGCCAGGAGCAAACCGTCGAGGATGCTCTCCGAGCAGTCGGGTGGGTGGATGGCGATGTTCACAGGGCGGGATTCACAGGACCGGCAGATAGCTCTCTAGCTCGAAACGCGAGACGTGGTGCTGGTAGCGGTCCCACTCCTTGCGCTTGTTGCGAAGGAACCAGTCGAAGACATGCTCACCGAGTGCCTCTGCGATCAGCTCGGACCCCTCCATGAGGTCGAGCGCCTCGGACAACGTCTCGGGGAGGCGCTTCGCCCCGGCGGCGGCGCGTTCGGCCGGCGTCATGAGATGGATGTTGGCCGAGATCTCGGGCGGCAACTCGTATCCCTCCCTGATGCCCGCCAACCCTGCAGCGAGAATCACCGAAAGTGTCAGGTAGGGGTTGCAGGCGGCATCGGCGGCCCGATACTCGACCCGGACACTCGATGGCTTGCCCTTCTTCACCGTCGGAACCCTCACCAGAGCCGATTGGTTGTTGCGGGCCCAGGAGATGTAGATGGGTGCGTCGAAACCGTCGACCAGCCGTTTGTAGGAATTGACCCATTGGTTCGTGATGGCGGTCATCTCTGCGGCGTGACGGAGGATGCCTGAGATGAACGCTTGGCCGATCTTGGACAGGCCGCCTGGCGTCCCCGGCTCGTGGAAGGCGTTTACATCGTCCTCGAAGAGCGACAGGTGCAGGTGCATGCCCGAGCCGTCGTAGTCCTCGAGCGGCTTCGGCATGAATGTGGCGTAGATCCCGTGCTTGAGGGCCACTTCCTTGACAGTCAGGCGGGAGGTCATGATCGTGTCGGCCATCGTCAGCGCATCGGTGTAGCGGGCGATGATCTCGTGCTGGCTGGGCGCCACCTCGTGATGGGAATGCTCGATCGGAATGCCCATCTGCTCCAGCGCATTGATCGTGTCTCTCCGGTAGTCCTGGGCGACGTCGAGCGGAGTCATGTCGAAATAGCCCCCGTGGTCGAGCACCTCAGGCTCCGGCCCTGAGTCCCTGAAGTAAAAGAACTCCAGCTCAGGCGCCGCGTAGAAGTTGTATCCCATCTCCGAGGCGCGGCCCAGGTTTCGCTTGAGGACGATCCGGGGGTCGCCCGAGAAAGGCTCGCCGTCGGGGGTGGCGATGTCACAGAACATTCGTGCCACCTGCTGTTCGGTGCGCCAGGGGAGCACCCCAAAGGTCGACGGGTCGGGTCGGGCCAGCATGTCGGCCTCCTGGATCCGGGCGTACCCGTCGATGGCCGATCCGTCGAAGGTCATTCCCTCTTCGAATGCAACCTCTAGCTCTGCCGGGCTGATCGATACCGACTTGAGGAAACCCTGGACGTCGGTGAACCAGAGCCTGATGAATCTGATCCCACGCTCCTCGACGGTGCGCATGACATATTCGGCCTGCTTGTTCACGCCATTTCCCGGATCGGTTGAGCCCATATCCTAAGACCCGGAACGCATCTGACTACAGCGGGCAACATTCGCGTTCCGATGCATCCGGAGAGAGAGATATGCATTCGCACCTCGCGATACGGCAAGCGTTCTGGTTCGTATTCCTTTTGGTGGCTTGCAACGCCGGTCAAGGAAGTGGTTCACCTACGTCGTCGACGACCGAACTCGGAACCAGCCCATCCACTCCCACTCTTGCTGGGACGCTCGACTGCGAGGAGAGAGCCATCGTCATGGAGCCTTCTGGCCTCTCATATCCCACAGCAAGAGAAGCCGCTGAGTCGACATTGGTCATCGAAGCGACCGGATGGTCCGGTGCGCTCCTCGAAGAGATCGAGGCTAACCAGTGGGTGGGGGTTGTTGACGATCGCCGGGTTGTCCGATTCAGAACGTTCCCGAACAACGATGGAACCTGGGGTTGGGTCGAACTGGAGTACTGCTAGTTGCTCGACGTGGACGTCAGGCACCGGCTATCCCCAAGACTATGAAACACCCCGGTCCGAGATCGACTCTCCGGTCGGGACGGGCCTTCCGATGGTGAGTCGGACGGCGAGGAGCGTGGCGACCGCTGCAAGCGTGACGATCACACCCAATGCAACCGGCAGGGTCCAAGCGGTGGCGGCGACGCCGATCAGTGCTGGGGCGACCATGAACCCGAGACGGGTGCCGACGGTGAGAGCGGCCAGACCCGAACCTTCTCCAAACGAGCGATGTGATCCGGCCAGCTTGTACAGCACCGGCAATGCGACCGAGATGCCCAGCCCCCAGACGGCGAATCCGATCAATGAGGTCACCACTGTCTGGAGCCCAACCACAAAGAAGCAAGCGAGCACCGAGACGACGATGCCGGAGTACAGGGTCGGGATCGCCCCGAATCGATCGACCACGTGATCGCCGGCGAGGCGACCGATCAGCATCCCCCCGGTGAAGACAATGACACCCGTCCCCGCCAGGGCCGCACCGGTCCCGGTGACGTCGACGAGAAAGAGGGCGCTCCAGTCGAATGGCGCGCCCTCAATGAACACCGCAAAGCCGCCGGCCAGCATCAGTCCGACTGCGAGACGGCCGGACCGCTCTCCCTCGCGACGACGGGGAGCGGTTTCCGGGATCAGGCGTGCGGCGTACAGGGCGGTACCCAGACCGATCACAGAGACGATCACAAGCTGGATTCCCAAGTCGATCCCCGCCAGGACTGCCAGCGCGCTGAAGCCCGATCCGATCAGTGTGCCCAAGCTCCACAAGCCGTGCAGCCTCGTCATCACCGACCGGCCCACGGCCTCTTCGACCCGGACCCCAACGGCGTTCATCCCGACGTCCGCTTGGGCGTCGATGAAGCCGATAATCGCAAGGACCAGCGCGAGCACCAGGGCCACGGGCGCGACAGCAATGAGGGGGAGAACGACATAGACCGCTGCCCCGGCAATCACGGCCGTCCGGCGAGCACCGAAGCGTCCCACGACGAGACCGCTCAGAGATGAGCCGATCAGAGACCCAAGCCCGCCGAGGGCCAGAGTGAGACCGAGGGCGCTCAGGTCGATCCCGAGACGGTCCCTCAACTCGGGAAGGCGGGGGAGCCAGCTGCCCACGACCACCCCGTTGACGAAGAACAAGAGGGCCACGCCGAGGACGGCCCTTTTCGTGCCGTTCAGCTTGGGGTCCTCAGCGAGTCAGCCCACGCGACGACGTGTGGCCAACCACTTACGCCTCAACGAGCGACGCTCGTCCTCGGTCGTGCCACCCCAGATTCCTGCCCTTTGATTCGTCTCCAGGGCGTACTCGAGGCAGTCGTCGATCACGGCGCAACCCAGGCAGATCTCGAGGGCCCGATCGATGGCGGCGGCGTCCGTGTCACCAACCGGGAAGAACAGAGTATGGCGGTAGCCGGAACATGCGGCGCGCTCTCTCCACTCGGCCGCCAGCTCTGTTGTCAGCTGCACTGGGCCTGTGCTCATAGCGCGAGTTTCGCGTTGATCCCCTTGTTTGCCAAGACGACGATTTCTCGTCAGGCATCGTTCCCCGCCTCGGGCTCCGGCTTCTCGCCGTCAACCGACTCCTCGGGCCGCTCCGGCGCGGGATCGGGTTCGGCTTCCTCCGGACGGATGTGGGCTCCGCCGGTTGCGGCGCCGGCTGCTGCCGCGGCACGGGACTCGTCTGTCTCCGTGGAGGCGTAGGACTCGTCGAACTCGTCAGATGGGACCTCGTCATCGACGACGGGCTGCTCGGGCACGACCCCGGCCTCGCGGGTCCGGTTGAAGGCGAGTACGAGCAGGGCGATTAACGCCAGCAATCCGACACCGGCTGCGATCTGAGAGAGCAGGGTTGTCAGCGGGTCGGCGGTCAGCTCGACGAATCCGAAGCCATCACAGGCGCCGCCCTCTCCTTCAATTCCACCACCGACTTCGAAAACCCCGTCGAGCTCGAAACCGGTGAAATCCGACACCTCGGCGATGTAGGCGGATATGTCGGCGACCTCACCCGTGTTCTCGGTGTCCTCGTCGGTGTTGGGCTCGGGCTCGTCATTGGACGCCACAACGAGGGGGAAGCCGCCGATATCCACATAGATCTCCCAGAGATGGTTGGTGATCGGTGCAGGTGATGTGGCTGACCAGGAGAGACTCCCTTCGGGGTCGACCTGGAACGGGTCCTGTCGGCTGGTGTCGGTGACCGTCGTGCTATCGACGGAAGACTCGGCCTGCACCGCACAGCCACCGTTGATCTGGCCGGTCTCGTTGACCTCGGCAATCCCGGTTGCCCCCCAGCCGATCAGAGCCACCGCCAGGACGAGGGGCACGACGCTGGCAAAAGCCCCTGCCCGCTCCCTCCCCGCCCCGCTCATCAGGATCCCGATCAAGGCGAAGACACCGGCCGACCCGTACAGGAGGAGTCTGTCCAACGGCCACACTCCTGCCTGTTGGAGAAGGACAGCAACAGCGAGCCCGAGGAGGAGTCCGAGGAAGAGGCCGCTCCAGGGTCGGGCTTGCTTTCGCACGCGGACCGTCTCTGCGTGCCCTTGATCGTTTTCCCATCGTGTCCTCCTGTGCGCAGGAGAATCTACAAGTGTCCTTTTTGTTCA
>JARDZU010000236.1 GCA_029240695.1 Acidimicrobiia bacterium
CATGGTCACCTCGCCGACGAGGGATCCGATGCCGATCCCGATCGAGAAGAGATAGAAGACGGGCTCGAAGAAGCCGGTGATCACGACCTTCCACACCCGCCGGTAGACCAGGTAGTTCCGCTCCCAGATCCGCTGTGCCCGTAATGGCGTCATCCGGCCCGGCGGAGTCAAACGCGAGGGCGCAGAGACACTCAAGGCTTGAGCCTCCGGTCCAGCCAGCGCGAGCCGAGGAAGATGCCGGCGGCAGCCATCGCCACCAGATAGACGACATTGACCCAAATGGGCAGCGGGGTGACGATCGAGGCTCCGGCACCAGGGAGGGAGACTTTGCGTACTAGCTCGACACCATGAAACAGAGGTGTGAAGTAGGCGGCCACCTGCAGTGGATCGGGCAGTTGGCTGATCGGGAAGAAGGTCCCCGAGAACAAGAACAGCGGGATGATCCCGAACCGGAACAAGGTGGAGAGGCTCACCTCGTTCTCACGGGTCACCGTGAAAGCGGTGACGGAGGCCTGGAAGGCAAGCCCGGTGAGGACCGCCGGTGGGACGGCGAGGAGGGCAGGGCCCAGATCGAGTGCTCCGAAGATCACCGAGATGAGGGCGAACACGGTCAAGACGAAGGTGAGCCGAATCGAGCCCCAGATCATCTTGCCCCTGACGATGTCTGTCGGGGAGAGAGGGGTGGTGATTGCGCCATGGAACTCCTTGCGCCATTTGATCCCGGCCATCACCGGGAAGGCCCCTTCGCCGGCCGAGGTCTGCATGGCGGTCGCCGCCATCAGCCCGGTGGCGACGAAGGTCAGGTAGGGCACTCCGAGATCGTCCGTGGATGAGTCGACCAGCGTCCCGAGTCCCAATCCCATCGCAGATAAGAACAGCACCGGGTTCACGAAGCTGGAGATGACCGTGCCACGCCAGACGCGTCGGTAGCCGATGGCCTCCCCCTCGACCCAGCGCCATGACCGAGTCAGGCTGGTCATCAGTCGATGAGCCTTCGGCCGGTGAGCTTGAGGAACACGTCTTCCAGGCTCGACCTACGCACCAGCACCTGCTCGGGATGGATGCCGTGTTCGGTCAGCTGGTGCTGGGTGTCCTCGGCGTCGTCCGTGTAGACGATCACCCGGTCGGCCAGGATCTCGGTGTTGCCTTCCAGCCAGTCGAGCCTGCTCGCCATCGCACCCATCAGCTCTTCGGGGAAACGGAGCTCTACCACTTCACGCGGGGCGTACTGGGCGATGAGCTGGCGCGGCGAGCCTTCCGCGACGATCTTGCCCTTGTCCATGACCACCAGGCGGTCACAGAGCTGCTCGGCCTCGTCCATGTAGTGGGTAGTGATGATCAGGGTCGCCCCCTCCTTCTTCAGGCGATAGAGCCGGTCCCAGAGGAGATGACGGGCCTGGGGATCGAGGCCCGTGGTCGGCTCATCGAGGATGACGAGGTCCGGGTCGTTGATCAGCGCTCGTGCGATGGTCAGACGCCGTTTCATGCCCCCCGAAAGCGGCTCGACCGGCGAGTCCGCCCGATCGGACAATTGGGCGAACTCGAGCAGGTCGACGATTCGCGCCTTGATGTCGGCGCGGTGCATGTCGTGGTATCGCCCATAGACGTAAAGGTTCTCCGAGACGGTGAGCTCGAGGTCGAGATTGTCTTCCTGGGGGACGACGCCGAGGTGTTGTCGGATCTGCCGGCCCTGCGCGTCGGGATCTAGCCCGAAGACCGTGAGCTTGCCTTCGGTGATCGGGCTCACCGTGGTGATCATCTTCATCGTCGAGGTCTTCCCTGCCCCATTTGGCCCGAGGAAGCCGAATGCCTCGCCTTTGGCGATGTCGAAGTCGATGGCATCGACCGCGACGAAATCGTCGAATCTCTTGGTGAGCCCGCGGGCCTGGACGAGCGGTTCCGCCATGACCACTCGACGCTAGTGCAGGCACGAGCCTGTCACGTCGGGTTAATCGAGGGTCAGTAGTGCTCGTATCTGACCACGGTCTCGGCCGGTTTCCTTCCCCCGAATCGACTCGGCGGCGTTCCCGCCGTCGGGTACCCGAGGGCGACGGCGTACCGCGTCTCGACCTCATCGGGAGCACCGAGGAAGCGCCTCGCGTCGGCGGGTCGATGGAGGGTGATGGGACACGAGGCGACACCGACAGTCTTTGCCGCGAGCATGATGTTTTGGGCTGCGCGCCCGATGTCGAACAGATTCCCGCCCTCCTCCTTGACCAGGACGATGGTTGCGGCCGAGGCTCGGATTGGATCGGTGTAGTCGCCGTGCTCGGCGAGACCCTGGAGCCGATCGCCGGTCACGACGATGAATGACCAGTCTTGGCTGTTCTTCGAGCTACCGGTCCATCGGGCCGCCTCGAGGATCGCGCCCAGATCGTCGTTGCTGAGAGGGTCTGGCTTGAACTCACGGATGGCACGGAGCTTCACGATCAGGTCGTAGGAATCGGTCATGGGCGGCGAGGTTAGGTCAGCGGGGATACAGGATCATCTGGGTGCAGCGGAACAGAGCGATCTTCTTAGCTGTGTCCTCGGCGGTGACCACGACGTCCCAGACCTGGGTCGTTCGCCCGGCATGGGCCAGGGACCCCTCGGAGAGGAGGGCTCCATCCAATTGGGTGCCCAGGTGATTCGACTTGAGCTCGATCGTGGTGAACCCGATTGCGCTGTCCGGGAGGTTGGCGACGCACCCGTATCCGGCGGTTGTGTCGGCCAGCGCCACGACGGACGCTGCATGGAGATAGCCGTTGGAGGCGAGATGCCTCTCCCCGATCTCCATTCGCATGCTCGACGCGCCTTCGGTGATCTCGAGCAGCTCGATCCCGAGGAGCCCGGGGAGACGGGGGGCGCCGAGTTGCTCCAAGGCACGGGAGAGCTCCTGACGGTCCGTGGGAAATGGCGGGATGTCGGGCATGAGGCGGCGACGTTACCGATGCGGTGTCAGGGGAGATGATCGAATAGGTTGACGCAATGCCAACGCCACATATCTCCGCCGAGAAGGGCGAGTTTGCCCCGTCGATCCTGCTCCCGGGTGACCCGCTGCGGGCTCAGCACATCGCCGAGAACTTCCTCGAGGACGCGAAGTTGGTAAACGAGGTTCGCAACATGCTGGGTTATACCGGCACATACGAGGGCATCCGGGTGTCGGTGATGGGGACGGGCATGGGGATCCCATCGGCCTCGATATATGCCAGCGAGTTGATCACCGAGTACGGGGTGGAGCGTCTCATCCGGGTCGGGTCATGTGGCGGGATCCTGCCCTCTGTCGAGCTCCGCGACGTCGTCCTCGCCATTGGGGCCTGCACCGACTCGGGGGTGAACCGGGTTCGTTATGGGGGTTACGACTTCTCTGCGACTGCCGATTTCGAGCTGCTTCGGGCGGCGGCGGATGCTGCCGAATCTCGGGGCATCTCGGTCAAGGTGGGCAATGTGCACTCCGCCGACCTCTTCTACAACCCTGATCCCGCGGCATTCGACCGAATGGAAGCGATGGGGGTGCTGGCAGTGGAGATGGAGGCAGCCGGTCTCTACGGCGTGGCCGCTGAGAAAGGGGGCCGGGCACTCACCATCGCCACCGTTTCCGACCATGTCCGCACCGGCGCTTCCACCACATCCGAGGAACGTCAGCAGACCTTCGACGAGATGGTGGTCATAGCCCTGGAGACGGTCAGGGTCGACGTCGGGTGAATCCCGCCCTGGACTGATATGTCTGTAGATCGGGCGGCGGCCCGCCAGGGGGCCATCGACGCCTTGCCGTTGTTCGTACCAGCCATCCCGTTTGGGCTGGTCATCGGTCTGGCCATCACCGAGTCCGGAATGAATCCCTTCGTCGGGTGGTCCGGCTCATGGCTGATCTTCGGCGGGGCCGCCCAGCTCACATTGGTCACATTGTTGGGCACGGGTGTGGCCGTTGCGGCTGCGGTAGGCACCGCTCTGGTGGTCAATGCCCGTCATCTGATGTACTCGGCCGCCCTCGCCCCCACCTTCCAACGCCAGCCGCGTTGGTTCCGATGGCTCGGTCCCTACCTCCTCATCGATCAGCTCTTTGCGCTGACAACGGTGCGAGCC